>JBFZEZ010000181.1:0-6318 GCA_041306585.1 Spirochaetota bacterium
GGTCAGAGCTTGCCATCGGGGGTCAGAGCTTGCCATCGGGGGGCAGAGCTTGCCATCGGGGGGCAGAGCTTGCCGTCGGCGGGGGTCAGAGCCTCCATCGAGGGTCAGAGCTTGCCGTCGGGGGTCAGAGCCTCCAATTGAGGGTCAGAGCCTCCCATCATCGAGGGTTCAGAACCTCCAATTGAGGGTCAGAGCCCCATCGAGGGTCAGCAACTTAAATTGGAATTGCAAAAAATATTGACAACTTTAACATAGTAAGGTTTATTGGCACTGTCTTAACAATGGTGGCTGTAGTTCAATGGCAGAGCCCCGGGTTGTGGTCCCGGTCGTTGCGGGTTCAAATCCCGTCAGCCACCCATAATAGAACAATATCAAACTGCGAGGGCGTCCGAATTATTTAGGACGCCCTTGTTTATTTCCCCCGGGGGGGAATTGCCCCATCAAGCCGCCTCTCGATAATAATGATGATGAATACCTCCGAGGATGGGCAATTCTCGAATTTTACCTTTTTTTTGGGAATTAAACCCCTTGAGTATTGCATAATTAATATCAAATTGATATAAATAAGCACATCAATTATTTAAAATTGAAGAATATTCTATTTTTTTTAATCATGAGACATGAACTATCTTAATAAGTTGGATTATTGTGACTCTTTAATTTTTTGAATAACGTCTTGCGACTATGCGAAGTTGGGCGGTCGTCGCAGCTGATTGGCGTGGTTTTTGCAGGCTTGCGCAGCTTTTCAGGGGAGCAAGCCGATGGCGTAGCCAACAAAAATCGTGACAAAGCCCAATTTGGGAAGAGGCTGACTTGTCCAGTCGGAACAGCATAGTCGCCGTTGTGTGAAGTTTGCGTAAAAGCGTTGAGAAACTATTTATATGTAGTCATTTCTTCATCTACTGGGGAGATTTAAATAGTGTACTACTTGATTACGGCCATTTGATTTTGCATAATATAGGGCTTTATCAGCACATCCAATTAAAAAATCAAAAATATTTCTTACTGCATTTTCTTTTATTTCTTTTATTGGAATAAATGTTGAAATACCAATACTAACCGTTACACATGTATCATCCACCAGGACTTGTGAGGAATTTTTTCGTATTTTCTCCGCCAATTCGATTGACTGGTCTACATTAGTTTCATGGAGTAAAATTATAAATTCTTCGCCACCAAAACGTGATGGGAAATCATTTTGCCGAAATGATTCTTTTATAATTTTACCCAAGGATCGCAAAACTTCGTCTCCTTTTTGATGGCCATATGTATCATTGATATTTTTGAAATGGTCAATATCAAATAAAAGAATACTAAATAATTTATTTTTACGAATTGCATTTTTAATACTCCATTCCAAATGTTCATTGAAATCTCTGCGATTGGGTAATCCAGTAAGGTCATCTGTTGTAGCTAGTCTGTGTAATTTTTCTTCAAGCTCTTTTTGTTCTGTTAAATCATTATGAGCGCCAAGCATTCTAATTGCTTTACCTTCTTTATTCCGTATGGCTATTCCTCGACAACGAACCCATATTGTTTTACCTTCTCTATGTCGATACCGAACAATTTGATCATATGGGTGCTTTGGATTTTCACAATGCTTATTAAAATTTTCTATAGCTTTTTTCAAATCATCCGGATGAATTAAATCCTGCCACTCTTTTGAGAGATGTTTTTTTTCATTTGGATCAAATCCAAGCAATTCCCAAAAACGTGAATTCATCCATTCATTTTCTGGATTTTCTAAATCCCAATACCACAATCCGTCAAGTGACCCATATTGTAAAAAATCAAAAATTTCTGAGCTATTCGAGAAAAGGCTGTAAAGCTCATCTTTTAAGTAATGTGTATCATTCATTATTAACTCCCCAGTAGTTAAATTGATAACATTCTGTCGATTTTGCTATAGTATACTTTCAAGCACATTTCACACAATGCATAAGCGTGTATGTGAACAACCCGAAAACCCAAGGACAGCACCAACCCGGATTAGTTCATATACACGCGGTTGAACGAAGCCGTTTCGGCACAAGTTATGGGATTTTAAATTCTTTTTTCTCTACAGAATATAGTTTTGTGCATGAATTCAAATCGAATAAATCAGCACAAGTAAATGGAAACGTTAGAAGATTAACCATCACCGTTAAAAATAGCAAGAATATTTTCATTCGAACTCCTTCAAAAAAGGGGGTCTTCAGATACTCCTCGTCCCTAATGGCGTACCTGTAAAAAATTTTATTTGTGTCCGTCTTGCGACGTGCACGGATGCACTAGTGCCGGCGTGTACAAAGGATGTACATGAGCTGGCTACGCAGAAGGGTGCCATTCTTTTTGGAGAACATATCGCGAACGATCTGCTTCTCAATCTGCCGCATCGGCAATTCGTTTTTACATTCCCTAAGATTTTGAGGGTGTACTTTCGAAACAATAAGCTTTTTTCTGAGCAGTGCTTCCTGCAAAAAAGGCCGGAAGCGTTTGGGCAAACCTGATTTCGAAGATATACGAAGTTGGATCCCTTGTGTGTCCTCGATGCGGCTGCGATATGAAAATAATCGCGGTGATCACCGATCCAGATGAGGTGAAAAAGATACTGAAGCATTTGAGAAGATTGGGAAGTCGCCGCCTGGGGTAGGGACTGAAGGTTTTGATTAAAATCGAACATGGCTTGTTGTGCGGCGCCGAAGTGTCGAATCTCTTGAGATCGAAGTTGTCAGGGATGGGGATTAGATATCGTATTGGATATAAAGTTTTATGGATTGCGGTGATTTTGTGGGATTTCGCATTTTGTAATTGATTTTTTGGGGTCTTCGATTTTAATTGTGCCTATTACTGATTTGATCAAATATAGTACAAAAAATACTTTTTTTCTAATTTTTTGTTTTTCTGCTCCACAAAATATATATTATTAAGTTATAGTATAGTCATAATACTTGAATAATGATACCTTTTTCAAGTGTGAGGCTTATTTGTGAATTATATATTATTTAATATCCATAAATGTGATACATTTTTAGTGAAAAAATTGCTTCGAGCACTATCCATAATTTTTTTTGCTATGATGTTTACTTCATGTGAACGTAATGATTTGTACGCGATATTTTCAGGTGGAAATAATCCGGAAACAACGATAACTTCCTTTATTTTTACAACTCCACCTGCGATAGGAATTATCAGCGGTACAAATATCTCGGTTACTGTTCCCTTCGGAACCATCATAACATCACTTACACCTACTATCGTTCATAGTGGAGTTAGTATAAGTCCTGCATCCGGAGTACCGCAGAATTTTACCGGTACGGTAACCTATACAGTAACCGCGGCAGATTCCTCGACTCAGAATTATTTTGTAACTGTAACGGTTGCCCCGGATTCAGCTAAAGAGATAACTTCCTTTACATTTCCGAGCGTTCCTGCCACGGGAATTATCAGTGGTACAAATATATCAGTAACTGTCCCGTTTGGAACCACAATAACAACGCTTGCGCCGACTATTATACATACAGGAGCTAGTATAAACCCTGCATCCGGAGTACCGCAGAACTTTACCGGTACGGTAACCTATACAGTAACCGCGGCAGATTCCTCGACTCAGAATTATTCTGTAACTGTAACGGTTGCCCCGATTGCATATACTGTTACTTTCAACAGTCAGGGCGCGGATGTAGCGGCTAATCCGACAACTAAATCAGTAACCTCACCCGCGACGACGATTGATGTATTGCCGACACCACCGACAAGAGCAGGTTACGACTTTGCCGGATGGAACATTGCGTCAGACGGATACGGAGCAGAGTTTACAGCCGGAACTACCGTTACCGGAGACATGACTGTTTACGCAATTTGGTCTACCGCAGGTCTCGGATTCACACTTATTAATGGCAATACCGAGTATAGTGTGGATAAAGGTACAAGCAGCACCACAGTAGGCATTACAATTCCGGGAACATGGCTGGGGAAAAAAGTAACTGCTATAGCGACTAATGCATTTTCATGGCGCACCTTGATGCCGGGTGTAAATATTCCCGCAAGTGTTACTACCATAGGGGCTAATGCATTCACTGGCTGCAGCGGTTTAACCGGCATAATAATTCCGGCCAGTGTCACTACCATAGGAAATAACGCTTTCGAAAGCTGCACGGGACTTACCAGCATTACGATTCCGGCCACTGTTGCTTCCATAGGAGAATATGTGTTCTATAGCTGCAGTGGACTATCCAGCGTGACTATCCAAAACGGTATTCCTGCTCTTGGTAATTATATGTTTTATAATTGCACAGGACTGACTAATGTAACGATACCGGGGAGTGTTTCTTCAACAGGGAATACCACATTCGCTAACTGCATCAATCTGAACAACGTGATTATCCAAAACGGTGTTACTACCATAGGAAATAGTGGTTTTAGCAGCTGTCCCAATCTGACCAGTATACTTATTCCGAGCAGTGTTACGAGCATAGGAAATAATGCGTTTAGTTCCTGCACTGTGCTTACCACCATTACAATTCCAGCTAGTGTCATTTCTATCGGTACTGGTGCGTTTGATACTTGCGGACTAACCAGTTTGACGATTCCGGCTAGTGTCTCTTCTATTGGTGACGATGCGTTCCTGGACTGCACCGCACTGAAAAGTTTATCAATGGAGAGAATGACCGCTCCAGGCCTTGGTGGCCCTACTGTTTTTATGGGTGTTACCGGATGTGTGTTGCATATCCATACGGGAACATCAGGGTATAACGTTTCTCCATGGACTAACACTTCAATATTCAGCTCGATATTGCCGGATTTGTTATAGTGATATTAATTATAATGGAGGCCCGGAAAAAGACCGAATTATTTCTTATTTAACAGATTCCTAAAAATAAACATCTTCCCATCATCACCGTTAATAATCTTCGCAAGCGCATTCTTTAACCCGCGGGCAGTCAGTTTTCTATTCTCGTTCATATCGAATGCATCTATGATTATTTTCACATTTTCTGTAGGGTACCCGTTTATTTCAACCATGAGTCCGTTAATATATTTTTTTTCATGCCAGTACATAAACAACGATGCCGCAGCCTTGGCCCCTTCATTTGTTGAGCGTTTAAAATATGGTTTACTATATTTCGACAATTGGTCAAAAGATATTTCCTGACGCTGCAGCAATCTTTTATGTCTTATGAATTCTTTTTTTCTTTTGTTCGATGAAGTATCCCAGGTGATTTTTTTCATTAATTCTTCATCAAATACATTAACTATAATAGAAGATGAATTATGAGAAGAATGTCCTTCACCATAATTTACTTACGAAAAAACAAATAGCTCGATAAACGATAGCAAGGTCTGAAATTGATTTTTCCAGACCGAGGACCTGGCGCCGGCGCCGAAATGCGCTGCATGCGTTTAATCGGCTCAAGAAATGAATTCAATAAAAAACCATGATATATTGACACCGTGGCGACGGATTCGCGTCTCCGCAGGGCTGGAAAAATCATTTCGTAGACCCGAAGTATTTAGGGAAATGTAAACGCAAACCTCAGCCCGGTAAAGACAACTTTTCCCCTGACGGCAAAGCCGCCAGGGGAAAATAATCTGTTAAAATTTCATTTTAAGTACATGAAAAGTAATACCTTTTTTTATTTACTGGCATTCATAATATATTGCCTGTAACTATCAGCATTTTTAATGGCTTTAGACGGAGTTTTGGCCAGCGCTACGCAATTACCATAATAAGCATAGTCACTTGTTCCAATTACTGCATTCCAATGTGAAGCTTCATGTACAAGGACTGAGCCCATGAATTTAAATTTATTAGATGTTGTTGATGTATCCTTGAAAAAAGCCGGCCATAACGTGACCCTGTTGGTTGAGCCTTTAGATGTAGAAGCAATGGCACCGCCAGCAGTTGGTCTGCAGCTATAAGTCCAATTCTGTCCCATGTGCTCTTGTATTTTTTTTAACCCATTAAAAGTAAATGTAAAATTGCTGCTATTCGCTTTTCCAAACAAGGCTTGCCATACTGAATCAGTTCTATGACTATTTGCATATTGGACGGCTGCACTGGTTATTGTTTTTCCTTTACCCTTAGTTTGCTGAATCCAGTCTTGTTTGCTATCAGAGCAAGGGTAGGTTGCCCCCCTCGTTTCTGAATCTTCAAGAATAACATTTGGAATAACAATTTCACTTTCAACTAAATTTGAATCCACAGTGTTTGTCTGACCATCATCTCCAGGAATAAATTCTCCATCTTCATTAACGGCCCTTCCCTCAATGGCATGTATGTCCATCACTGTCACCGGCGAAATAAATTCAATTTTATAATTACCGGATGTAGTAGGG
>JBFZEZ010000182.1:0-2686 GCA_041306585.1 Spirochaetota bacterium
GCCTATCCCTATATTGATTGGATCCTGGTGTGCGATTTTCCGCAGTTCGTTAAACTCACCCAACTGGCGCATCATGTCTATCGCCGCGTCAATCGCGTTATCAACGCTTAATGGAAACAGCGCCATGATCGCGTCACCAATATATTTATCGATGAAACCTTTATTCTTCCTTATCAGGGGGCCAACGCTCCCCAGGTATGAATTGATGAAATCAATCGTTTGCTGAGGAGTTGATTTTTCCGAAAATCCGGTAAAAGACCGGATGTCGGAGAAAAGAACGGTCATTTCCCGTAACACCTGGTCACCCAGTTTTACATCAACGATGCTTTCACGGCCGAGATATTTCAAAAACTGTTTCGGCACAAACCGGGCGAATGAATCCGTCATGATTCTTTGCTGCTCAAATGAATGTCTTTGCTCTTCGAAAAGCATTTTTTGCGTCCTTTCTTTTTCGTCCCTGATCGCATTGAACCTGTTCCCCAGACCAAGCGACAACAGAATTACCTCCATCGCGGAGCCGGCCTGTATTGAATAGGTGGTAAAGTAGTTGCTGGGAAGAATCCCGAATATCTTTAATATAAATACTATCGCCCCGATGATCAGCAGTGACCAGGCAAGCATGAAATACTTTGCCGGATTATATTTCCTTGCAATGCCCATAATTCCGGCCGTGATGACGGTTATGCTTGAAACAACAATCAACACCATTATTAAACTGATATTGAGCGCGTAACTGAATAAAGGGGATACAAGAATCAAACCCAGTGAAGCATATTTAAACCAGTCCAGCAAAGTGTGGACGGTCTTATTGATGTTTTTCGTGTTTAAATAGTTCTGTGAAAACATAATGACGAAAAAAAGCATAACTGCGTCGAGGATATGCATGTAGTGGTTATTGATTGAATCCGGATAAAACAGTTCATACGCAAACCCGTTCTGCGTCAACGGTATCAGGGCGAATGATACGATATAGCAGACATAATACAAATACACCCGGTCTTTAATTGAAACAAAAAGGAGAAAGTTAAACAACGCCATTGCGATAAGAACGCCGTAATACAATCCGAAAATGATCTGCTCGAAATGGTTTTTTATGTAAAACGCCTCCGGCGACCACAGCACAAGGGGCATTTCGATCCTGTCCGCGTTTGCGAACTTCATGTAATACGTTTTATTTTCCTTTTCCGAAATATCCATATTAAAAACAAAATTCCGGTGACGGATATCCCGATGACGGAACGGGAGGGAATATCCATACTGTTTGACCCGGTATCCATTATCGCCGTTCGGGACATGGAATTCGATGGAATCCATCAATGGGAATTGCAGTTCCAGCAGCCACTTCCCGGTCTTTTTAGCTTTTGATGCAAGCTGGAAACGGACCCAGTATGATGATCGCGAGAATCCAAAATTGGGTGATGCCGTGCTGCTTTTCACGAATTTCCCTGCGGCGTCCCCGTTTGAAACATCATTGAAAGAAAGTTTATTATCAACGTCCTCGAGTATTTCAAGATGCAGGGCAAGCGGGACCGACGTCACTTCATCGGTCAACACCACGGCGTCCATCGCCCCGGCATCCCGGAAGGAGACAATCGCCAGCACAAGCACGGTCAATAAAACACCCACTCTGCATGCTGAACCCATTGTATTACCCTCTTGCCGGCACATGGGGTCCGGAACCTGTAGCTTTTCACTGCCCTTCTCATAATAATAGGAGATTATACTAATAAATTGCAATTACAAAAAATAAACCGCTGCCGCCACATAAAAGTGCTTTTTTTGCAGGCGGGTTTTTTACATGGAGCTTTACTTTCAGAAGAAGTATTGCCAGGGAATAATGCACGATGGTGAGGAAGCATGTATGAAAAGGGGACACCCATCACGGGCATCCCCTTCACATGGTTGACTTTTTTAACTAAAAATACAGGGTCACACCGATAAGCCCCTTGGTAAGAATGATGCTGTTTGTTTCACGTTCGGTATGGGACACCTGGACTCCTGAAGTATTATAATCATAGTAATCCTGCTGGGTAACATAAAATCCTGCGGAGATATCCCCGAAAATGCCTACATGCGCGTTGAACATGTATTTCAAACCGATGACGAGGTTGACGCCGAAACTGTTGGTCTTTGTTTCATCGTAGGATCCGTCGGTATCCTTGTCGGTCTCTTCCATGCGCAAATAATCACCCCTGGGACCTATGTACATGTATGCGCCGCCCGAAATATTGTGATAGTAGAATATGCCGAGAGCTCCTCCTGCCATCATGTTATCATCCGTGTTGCTCTGCCCCGAGTTGTTGGTGTAGGTCGTGTCCATGTAAGAGAAAAAGACGGCGGGTTCTAGGGCAACACTATCAGTCACATGATATACCAGTGACACACCGGTAAAATCCACAAAACTTGACCTCAGTGAACCTTCACTCATGATAAGATCCAGTATCTTCTCCCCCGTGAAGAACGACAGTCCGACCTTGCCGCCGGTTATCGGTTGTTGCTCGTCCGCAAAAACCCCGGCCGTCATCAGGAACACCATCAAGGATGCGACAAACATTTTTTTCATGAAATCCTCCGTGAGCATGAGTTTTTATCTGGCGGATTGATCACCCGCACGGGAGGAATTCTAATACAGAATTGTTTCTACTTCAAGATATTTTTAATATAAAAATAATTTTATTTGGCCATG
>JBFZEZ010000183.1:0-4765 GCA_041306585.1 Spirochaetota bacterium
CTGAACTTAATGGGGCTGTTCCTGATGTACCTGATGAATAATCCGCAGCTGCGCAATCGGTTACCGAAGTGAATATTTTGTATGCTGCGGTATCGTACCCGCTCGCGCTTAATGTCGCAACAGCAGAAGCGTTATTTTCATTCGCATTGATATAGCCGCCCGATGCACTGTTTGCCAGAACAAGCGAGGTAAAGATCGGTGCCGTATTATCTATTGTCAAGGCGTCAGTGGATGCAAGGGATATGTTCCCTGCCGCGTCAATTATATAAATAAAGTAAGTCCCTTCATCATCAGGGGCATTTATGACCAGAGCCTCTCCATTGGCAGCCTTTGTCATCGTGGCTCCCGTCAAGTCGTTAAAATCAGAAGCCTGTGTATAGACACCTGCCGGAGCGAACCAAATTTGATTTGCAGGATCGCCCGAGCTTACGATTGTGACTGTATCAGTTCCTTTCTTTGTTACTGGGCCCGCAAATACGGTATACTCGTTGATTGGTGCTGTGGTATCAGTGATAAATGTTCCCCCGGAATTTACCGGGATTGATGTAGGTGCACTATCAAACAGGGTTATAGTTGCCGTGCCGTCAATATAGGTTCCCCCGTTTTTTGCAACAACGGTGTAGTCATAATAATACGTATTCCCGGATACCAATGTCATTGAGGCCAATGAGATATCAGTACTCCCCTGCTGGTCGATGCTGATCAACGGCGGTGTAACAGTTACGATATTGGTAAAAGCTACGGTGACGGTGACAGTTCCCGATTTAAAAGGGCCTGCCGTATTGCCGCCTTGGTTGTAGGTGATATTGCCTACTAATGCGGTAGTATGCACGGTCAGGGCATCATCGGAGGCCGGGGATACGTTCCCTGCCGCATCGATTATATATACATAATAATCCCCATCCAGATTGGGGGCATCTATGACCAATGCTTCTCCATTGGAAGCCTTTGTCATTGTGGTACCATTGTCTGTAAATTGAGAAACCAGTGTTTTCCCTGCCGGGGCAAACCAGACCTGATTGACTGTATTGCCGGAACTTACAATCGTAACTGTATCGGTTGGTTCCTTGGTTATTGGGTCAGAAAATACTGTATTCTGATTGTTTGGTGCTGTTTTATCAAGCGTTATATTCCCGCTCCCCCCGAAGGCCGGGGTATTGCCGGCAATGTCAGTCAATTTCACACACAATCTGTATACATTACCATCTGTTAAACCGAAAATATCCGAACTTAAAGGTACCGTTGCCGATGTTCCCGATGAGTAATCCGCAGCTGCGCAATCGGTGCCCGAAGCGAATATTTTGTATGCTGCGGTATCGTACCCGCTCGCGGTTAATGTCGCTACAGCAGAACCGTTATTTTCAACTCCGTTGATATAACCATCAGATGCACTGTTTGCCAAAACAAGGGAGGTAAAGTTCGGCGCTGTATTATCTATTGTCAAGGCATCAGTGGATGCTGAAGATACGTTTCCTGCCGCATCAATAACATATACATAATAAGTACCTTCATTATTTGGGGCATCAATAACCGTGGCAATCCCATCGGCCGCCTCAGTCATCATGTTGCCTGTCGCATCGTTAAAATCAGAGGCCTGGGCATACACTCCTGACGGTGCAAACCAGACATGATTGGCCGCGTCTCCCGAGCTTACAATTGGAACCGTATCACTTCCTCTCTTTGTTGTAGGATCCGTAAATACAATATTACTGTCCGGTGGGGTTTTATCAAGGGTTATAGTGCCGCTTCCGCCAAAGGATGGATTCCCGGCATTATCTGTCAATTTCACGCACACCTTGTATACATTTCCATCTGTTAAACCGAAAATATCTGAACTTAATGGGGCTGTTCCTGATGTACCTGATGAATAATCCGCAGTTGCGCAATCGGTTACCGAAGTGAATATTTTGTATGCTGCCGTATTGTAACCGCTCGCGCTTAATGTCGCAACAGCGGAACCGTTATTTTCACTCGCATTGATATAGCCGCCCGATGCACTGTTTGCCAGAACAAGTGAGGTAAAGATCGGTGCCGTATTATCTATTGTCAAGGCGTCAGCGGATGCAAGGGATACGTTCCCAGCTGCATCGATTACATATATATAATAAGGACCTGGCGCTTCCGCATCCGGGGCATCAATGGAAGTCGCAGTTCCACTTGCCATTGTAGCATTGGCGTCTCCTGTAAAATCAGAAAGCTGGGTATACCCTGCCGGTGCAAACCAGACCTGATTGGTTGAATCACCCGAGCTTACGATTGTAACTGTATCAGATCCTTTCTTTGTTACCGGGTCTGCAAATACAGTATTCTCATTGGTTGGTATGGTGGTATCAGTGGTGAATGTTCCTCCAGTATTTACCGATATGGGTGTGTTCAGATTGTCAAACAGGGTGATAGCGGCTGTTCCATCGATGTACGTGCCGCCGGTTTTGTTCTCGACGGTGTAGTCGTAATAATAAGTATTTCCGGAATCCAAAGTCATTGGGGCCAGAGCGATATCCGTACCCCCCTGTTGGTCAATGCTGATGAGTGGTGGGAGAGCAGTTACTGTGTCATTAAACACTACAATGATCCGGACGGTCCCTGATTTGAAAAATCCTGAGGTATTGCCGCTTTGATTGTAGGTGATATCCCCTGCCAACTCAACACCCCCGCCTCCGCCGCCGCCCCCCCCGCCTCCGCCGCACGCGAAGCTGGTGAGCGCAACTGAAATCATTAAAATCCCGAGACGATTGATGCCGGTTTTCATGGTATATCCCCCCTTGGAATACGTTACAAATCTGCGGAACGAAGATAACATTAAGCCAGGGCGTTATTTTCTAATTAAATATGCAACAGGCTGGATGCATATAAAAGATAATGGCCCCGAGATTAAAGTTAACAAAGAAAAAATGAAAAAGCAAATTATAATAATAATAATACAGATAATTTAGTAAATACCTTCCATAATATCGACCGAGCCAATTGGCCCGGATGCACATTGCAGTTTTTTTCCTTAAATTGCTGAATTATATTCATTATTGTATCCAACTGAGTTTTTTTTGATTACTATTGTCGGTATTGCTCTACTATATGATTTAAATTATTAACAACACAATAAATAAATTCATCGTGACCGGCAATGCCCGGCTTGACCTCATCTGTGGGACTGGTCAGGAAAGGGAGATTGATAGCCAGAACTGGGTCGACTGGAGACCTGATATTTTTTTAAAAGAATAATTTTCACTTGCAAATTTCCTTCAATTACCTATAAAATTATTGTTGCCCTATATAAATCAGTTTATTATTTTTGCTATCTTCTCAAGATATTTCTCTATTTTGAAGAATGATTGCTTCTTATAATAAATTTCAACAATCGAGGTTAATGCAAAATTTTTTTTAATTGTATTCATAAAAGTGATGGGACCGATATGCTATAGCATGTAACGAATAATTTTAAACATTTCATGTTATTCCCGCGCAGGCGGGAATCCAGGGGTTTAAGTTATTAATTGGTACAGGATTAAACCTTAAGAAAATCAAGATGGAATCCCGCCGGAGTTTATCCTCGTGCAGACGGGGGCGGGAATGACAAAAGAAGTCTTATTAAATCGTTAACCGCTATAATTAAATCCTCTGAATAATTTCAAGACCGTCCCGCATACGTTAAATATTAAATCGTATTTTCAAGGAAAATGATATGGACCTCAAGATTAAAGATATTGTAGAACTTTTAAATGTACCGGAAAAAACAATACATCAATGGATAAAAGAAAAAAATCTTCCAGCGTATAAAATAAAAAACCAATATTTTTTCAACAAAGCCGAGATAAGCGAATGGATCCTAAAAAATAACATCGCGGTATCCAGCAACATTCTCGATCTCACCCTTACCAACAAAACTGTCTCCATCCTCTAACTCATCAATAAAGGCTTGATTTACTACGACATAAAGTGGAGCAAGGTTAAAGAAATCATAACAAACGTTGTCAGCACGATCAACTTCCCTGCAGGGACCACGAAAGAAATTGTAAAAACCTCGCTTCTCCAGCGTGAAGAGATGATGTCAACAGCTGTCGGTCACGGGATTGCTTTCCCGCATCCGAGAAACCCGATCATTTCCGATGTGGAAGGTGAAAGCATCTCCCTCTGTTTCCCCATGAATCAAATCGATTATAATGCGATTGACCAGGAACTCGTCAGCGTCCTTTTTGTTATCATATCATCCAACTCAAAAAGGCACCTGGAAATTTTAACAAAATTATCGTATCTGTGCAGGCAGCAGGATTTTATAAGTATCCTGAAAGATAAGGCAAAAAAAGAAGTAATCCTATATACTATCGAACAAAAGGAAAAGAAATGGAGTAACAAATAATATGGAATACTTTCTATACGGAATCGGGCTTATTCTTTTCGGCGGATTCTTCTCACTGATTTTACCCGAAAAAGGAAAAGGCTATGCTTTATCGTTTTTCACCGGCTCAGGTACAGCGTGCATACTTATCCCTTCATTGAATGTTTTATTTGGCAAGGTAATCACCCCGTTCACAATCGAGTTATCGTATCCAATCGGAACAACAAACATTGCCATAGATAACCTGTCAGCCTTTTTTCTGGTTATCATTTCCGTTATAAGCTTTATCGGCACCATCTATGCAATCGGCTACATGAGGGCATACATTGGGGAAGGAAGAACAGTCTCGTCTCATTTTTTCTTCCTGAGCGTGTTTATATCTTCAATGCTCCTGGTGGTGGTTGTGCAAAACGCACTGGCGTTCCTTATCGT
>JBFZEZ010000184.1:0-3287 GCA_041306585.1 Spirochaetota bacterium
TCATACAACAGGTATACCGCCTCATTGATCATGGGGAAAAGCATCCGGTTCAGCATGAAACCCGGGAAATCTTTTGATTCAACGAATTTTTTCCCGAGTTTTTTAAGCACTGATTTTACCAATTCAATGGTCTCCCGGGTCGTAGAGAGCCCCGGAATGATTTCAACAAGCTCGATCACACGCGCCGGATTCATGAAATGCATGCCGATAACTGATTCCGGGCGCTTGGTGGCAGACCCAAGGGCGGTTATCGATATCGAGGAGGTATTCGTCGCAAGTACTGTTCCCGGCTTGCATATCTTGTCAAGTTGCATGAAGACTTCTTTTTTTACAATGATATCCTCCCGAACGCATTCTATTACCAAATCAGCATTTACCATATCCTGTATTTTTGAATGGAGCTTGATCTTTGAGGCAATCTCGCTGATTCGTTCTGAGGGGATCCTCCCGGTTGTGACATACTTGTTAAGACGATTCATAATATTTTCATATGCATCTTTCGATTTGAGCTCATCAATATCATGGAGCATGACCTCAAACCCTGAATCTGCAGCGATATGCGCGATATCGGTCCCCATGACCCCTGCGCCGACGATTCCAATCACTTTCATTGTATCCTCCCGGGATGTGACAGTTGTAGTGTATGATCTTAACAATCTCTAAAATATGCAAGAAAAATTTATTGCATTGATTCACAGTTTCATGATAACTGTATATATGGGACAGGCAACACAGAATATTCTGGAAAAATTTTTGATCATTACCCCGGACATGGGAAAAAACATTCGGGAGATGTACAGTACGGCCATCCAGAATACAAATCTAGAAATAATCGATTACATGACCATTCGCGACCTGGTCCGACTTTCATCATACAACAATCCTGAAATACATGCCCTTTTAATATGCATGTTCATTTCTCTTCGAAACGGCAGCGTCTGTTGCTCAGCTTCTGTTGAGCATCTGGCGCAGAAAATTTCCTTTTTTTTCCCTGAAAAAGCCCCTGCCCTGGCTAAAAAAATCGCCGGGAGTTTACATTGTTATCCGGAGCTGATTTATTTATCAGACACGCAGGCGCGGCTTTTTGAAAATCCTGAAGATTCGTACCGGCCGATCATCCTTGAACGTAATGAATCCTCGCAATCCCTTTATTTCCAGAAATATCATGTTTTTGAACAATCACTCAAGAAAAACCTTACAGCCCATTTAAACCGCAAACCCCTGCCGTTTGAAATAAAAAAAATTAAAACCATTATCGATGATATTCTCCAGAAGAATCCTGTTATTATCAACAGTCAACCGATAACTTTCAATGCAGCCCAGATCCTTGCCGCCGTGCTCCCCCTTGTACAGAATTGCGTCATTATCTCAGGGGGACCGGGGACCGGGAAAACATCGGTCGTTGTGAACCAGCTTCGCGCATTGGTGCGAATGGGGGTTGACGCCGGCAGGATTAAAATTGCCGCACCCACCGGCAGGGCTGCCCGCAAATTGACTGAGGCGATAACACGCTCGATTGCTTCAATTGAAAAGCCGTCCCCTGAAGATGCACAACTGATGAATTGTGCAGGGACAACAATACATCGCCTGCTCAGGTTCAGCCCTTCAAGGAATATATTTCTGCATGATGCATACAATCGTATTGATGCAGACATTATCGTCATTGATGAAGTTTCCATGGTTGATATCATGCTCCTCGGCTCTTTACTCGAGGCAATGCCTGCAGACGGCAAGATTATTTTTCTCGGCGACAGGAACCAGCTCCCCTCGGTTGAGGCAGGTTCGGTACTTGCCGACCTGATACCTGATACGCGGCGGATGCATTTTAGTGTTGGGATTCTCAATCTCATACAATCAATTATCCCGGACCCAACCGCAATTGCCTCACCCCCGGAAGAAGGGAATGAGGGGCTTCTGACAGACCGGATTGTTCTTCTGACTGAAAATTATCGCTCTGAACAGTCTATAAAAAATACCGCCAGTGCAATCAATGATCAGGACGTACATGCAGTTTCAAAAATTCCATTAATTAATTTGAAGGAATATGCCAATACTCAAAAAGTCCAAAAAGGGGACTTCATCCCTCACTCCGGCATCCATAAAATTCAACAGGGCCTGACCGGATTGGAGAAGTATTCCAAACTGCAGCTTGTCTTAGACGCATGGGTACACTCGCATTACTTCCAACAAAATATCGACGGCGAACCCTTCGGCAATCTTTTTTCATGGGCTTCCGACTGCGATATCGATGATATACATTCCAGGCGCAATCATGATATGCTGATGCTTCTTTTTCGCGCATTGGATTCCATAAAAATATTGTCCCCTCTGAACCGGGGTGCATTCGGGGCTGAAGGCATCAATCGCTATATCATCAACGTGTTCTGTGAACACTTCAAAAGACCATCCAGACATGGCTTCATCCCCGGAATGCCGATTGTGATGACCCGAAATGATTATTCAAAGGAATTGTATAATGGAGACACGGGCATCATTATCGGGAACGGGGACCGGATGTTTTGTGTTTTCAATACATTCGGAATAGTGAGCGCCTACCCCATTGAAAGGCTTGAATCATTTGAACCCGCTTTCGCGATTACCGTCCACAAGAGCCAGGGTTCGGAGTATGATCATATTCTTTTTATCGTGCCCGAATTGATTTCAAAAACACTTTTGACCAGGGAGATTCTTTATACAGGGATAACACGCGCAAAAAAATCAATTATTGTGTTTGCTTCAGATGAGGTTTTGGGGCATGCGATACAAAACAGAATAGAACGGGAATCGGGTATGGGAATAGTATAAATGAAAAAAGTGCGGCATCAAGGGAGTAAAAAAGGGGCGTTCATTCGAACGCCCCTTTTGATTTCAAAATTAACTGAGTCTATCCCTTATATTTTCGGGGGTATTCTCATTGCGTAGAATGAACGCCATACGAAATATAAACCGATAAGCAGCATCACAGCACCGATGGTCACAGTGTAATCAACGGCACCTGATTTCATTGAATGCAGTTTCATCTCAATGGCGATTTCAGTTGCCAGAAGTCCGAACAGGGTTGAAAATTTAATGATCGGGTTCATGGATACTGAAGAAGTGTCTTTAAACGGGTCGCCGACAGTGTCGCCGATGACTGCCGCATTATGAAGTTCGGTCCCTTTTTCTCTCAGGTCAACTTCAACAACTTTCTTTGCATTGTCCCATGCTCCACCAGCGTTTGCCATGTAAATGGCCTGGAAGAGACCAAAGCACGCGATTCCGATCAGGTACGCTACAAAAAAGTTGGG
>JBFZEZ010000185.1:0-3880 GCA_041306585.1 Spirochaetota bacterium
AACATAAAAATATTCGAATCAGCGCACCAGACAACAGATGCGCCCCGTTTTTTTATCAGGTCCATATCATGTTCAGAAAAAGCTATACCGTGGACAAGCACCGAATGGTCCCCAAGTCCCCCCTGTTTGTCCAGGGTCTTGAGATCGTCTACTGTTTCATTATCAAAACCTTCTGCTATATGGGTGACAAAAGCGGTATTTTCTTTCAGGGCCTTTTGATATTCCGCCCCAACGCCATCTCCCCACGCAAGCGCGAACGAAGCAATGGAGTGGGCCAGCGCAAACCGCTTTATCGCCTTAACAGGAAGAATGTCATAAAACTGGTCGCCAACAAAATGAGGGATATGATCCGATACCGTTGTCACTCCGGACACCAGGTTGCGATAAGCGCCGAGTAGATAAAGATCTCGATTTTCGATCTGCTGACGTTCCTGGTAGATTGGAGAGCTTTTCAGGTCATTATCCCAGGGGAGCCAGTTCTCATAGGGACCATTCCCCACTTTTGGAAAATACGTACCGAGCAAATGGTCATGTGAGTTTATCAATCCTGGAAGCAGAATGCCATTGTCAATTTCCAGGTTAATCTGGGACCTGCTTCCCCCTGATGATACGGAATTGATCTTCCCATTCAGGACAACAACAGTACCATTTTTTATAGTTTTATCGGGTTTAAGTATATCAACCCCGGATATAGACCACTTTTTCATTGATCCCAACTTCTTTCTGATTTAAACTTACTTGAATCCGAGGACATCATAACCATCGATAGCATACTGTATTACCTTCGAGAGGCGCAGTCAAGGAAAATTTCCCGAATATGCTTATTATCTCAATCCTCCATTTACTTATCGGGAAAAAAAATCATCTCATTAACCCAGGAATTAAAAATTTTTACACTATCTGGCTGCAGGTTTAACCTCATAGGGTTTAATATGCAAAGGTCATTAGCACTGGGTCTCATTAAATAGTTTTTTATAAATATCCCATAACGAATAAAATAGAATCAAAAGGAGCGGGCCGATAAGTATTCCCGGCAGACTGAAAGCCCGGATACTTCCAAGAAGAAGAAAAAAAATAATAAGAGGGTGGAAGTGAAGTTTATCACCGAATACCTTCGGCTTGACTACATTTTCAAGCAGCAGGTACCAGAACAGCGACCAGCAGCCGAGAAGAATTGCCGACAGGAAAGATCCCTTGAATAAAAGTATCAGTACTGCTGGAATCCAGATAAAAGAGGTCCCTATCACCGGGATGAGCGCCAGCATCGCACCAAGACTCCCCCAGAGAAGAGACATTGAAAATCCGGCAATATATAAGCCAATCCCGAGCATTAGGCCCTGGAGGAACATAATGAGCATGTTCCCTGCGACAAGTATTCTTATCGCCTCTTTCAGACGATCAACAATATCATGCTCAATATCATTCGGAAACGGCATCACCTTATAAAATGAATCTTCGAGCTGGTGCGCATCTTTCAGAAGAAAAAAAAGCATAAGTAGCATGAAAACAAAGCTTGCCATGAAACCGAGTGACAGACCGACAATCGGGGTCAAACTTTTGAAAGCCCCGATAGCCGTAACCTGCAGGACACTGATTAGTTTCTGAATAACTACTTCTTTTTCAAGTTTCAGATAATCAAGCACCTCCTGGAGGATAGGGCTATTTACTATATTAAGAAATTCTTCAAGATTGTTCTGTATAAATAAGTAGAGCTGATAAATCTGATCGGCAAGGGCTACAAGCAATAAAAAAAGGGGTATAAGAACCCCTGTGAAAAGAATTAATATAACAAGGCTTGCGCTCAGGGACCTCTTTTTTACAAATCGCAGTATCGCATCATGTAGAGGCATGAGCCCGAAGTAAAAAATAAGGGCCATGAGGAAGGCCCATAGATAATATTGGAAAATATAAACAAGCAGACAGATAACCAGTCCAAGAAGAATCAGGAAAAGGTACCTGAGAGTCTTATTTTCCTTGATAAGAAAGTATGATTCTTTCTTCGGCATTACAACCCCCTGGTGCAATCAGCCATCCAGAGTATGGCATGGCCCTCCACTTATTGCATCAGTTTTAAAAACTTTTTTGAAGCGGATCAAAGAAGCACGACAAGTGAGTAACCACCGGCCGATTATTTTGTCAGATAATGAGATAAATCAGTTGCTATTCTATTAATGGCATGGTCAAGATAAGAATTATCCGCGATTTTTGTCCGATATTCTTTGATATCGATTTTCCGCGGCTCAGCCTTATCTTTAGCCTGTCTTATCTCACGATCCTCCTTTTTCATGAGATCACCCATAAAACCTCCAAGGTCACCCTGTCCCTCCATGGACATGGTTTGCGACCATTTTTATATATCGGCAGGTAATGATGAGTTCTTAATTAAAAAGTAGTAATTCAGCATAATTTTTCAGGGGAGATTCGGTCGAACCGCCCCTGAATTACGGGCAGATATTTAACTGATTTGTGCGTTAAGTTTTTTTAATTGTTTTTCAGCCTCAACGGTCATGCGCTTAAGGAGCTCTTTACACGTCGGGATATCGTTGATCAGGCCGATTGATTGCCCAACCATCAGGGGCGCTACATCGATATTCCCGTGTTCCCAGGCATCTTTCATCCTTTGTCCGGAAAGAAGGGGGAAAAGCTCAGCGAAACCGCCCCCCTTTTTCTCAACTTCGAGGATTTCAGCTGTGCATTTATTTTTAAGCGCTCTCCCCTGGAGCTTCAGGCTTTTACAGATCAGGGTTGTATCATGCTCCTGACGCCGGACAATCTCATTTTTAATGTCATCATGAATTTCGCATTCTTTCGTGGCCATGAAACGGCTTGCCATCATGACCCCCTGGGCGCCGAGCGTAAGGGCAGCTGCATAGGTTGTCCCTTCCGCAATGCCCCCGACAGTGACCACGGGAATTTTCAGCCCCTGCGCGAGCCGCGGGGTGAGAACCATGGTTGTAACATCATCATCAAGCGGATGCCCTCCCTCTTCAATTCCTGCAGCATATACCCCGTCATACCCGACTTTTTCAGCATGCAATGCATGACGAAGCGACCCCACTTTATGGAAGAGCCTTACCCCGCCTTTTTTGAGCATATCGATATACTCCATGCCGCATGATTTATCAATCGGTGATCCGGAAATTTCCATACCCGGCACCCGTTCTTCAGCACATACTTTGAGATACATTTTATGCATGTCCCCGGTGACCCGAACTGACGGCAGTATTGTTACATTCACCATGAAGGGTTTATCGGTTTTTTTACGCACTTCACGAATGGCATTCCTGAAATCATCTTCAGTGTCATAATTTCCCGCTGTAAGGTTCCCAAGCCCCCCGGCATTGGATATTGCAGCACATAGATTGGGCTTGCTGATCCACATCATGGCTCCGCAAATAATAGGGTATTCCACCCCGAACATTTCTGTAATTGCTGTTTTAATCATCACCTATCCTCCTGATAAAATTATTGGCATTTATAATAACTGGATACTCAGTTTCGAGCCGATCTTTACATATGTCCAGTTAAATATTTTTCACCCGCGCAACATAACATTGTTATCTAAAATGCAACGTTATTTTTTGTCAAGAAAAAACTTCTAAAAAGCGCAACGTTCAGGGCTCGAAAAAATACTCGACAAAGAATTGAAAATCATTAATGTTTCCCATTAAAACGTCAGGATAAAAGAAAAATGAAGGAAAATAAGAGGGATAGAATACTTCAGACAGCGCGTAGGCTCTTTCTCCTATACGGGTATAGCGGCGTATCGATTCGGACCATAGCATCCCAGGCAAAACTTACAACTGGTGCCGTTTATTTTCACTTTACTAACAAAACAGATATCTACAAAACCATCTGCTTTGAAGCGATAGATATTCTC
>JBFZEZ010000186.1:0-6171 GCA_041306585.1 Spirochaetota bacterium
GCCCCCGGAGGGGGCTTATTGATGCAATTTTTCACTCTATTGATCGAATCATTGCAATCTATGCTCATGAAAATGTCTGAATGGACAATAATTTCATAAACCCCCTTGGGGGGTGGCCGGATACTATTAATAACATATAAAAAGATCCATCGGCCGGGGGCTCCGGGGGATTTAGGGGGCTTTTTAGAATAATATCTTGCTATTGTAAATTATGCTGTATAGATAATCAAAAAAATATATTGAAAAAAATTGTAATATCCATTATCTTCATATTATAAAATTCAAATAGAGGTGACCATGTTTGACAATCTTTTCAGCCCCATCGCAATAAATAAGCTCGAGATCAAAAACAGAATTGTTTACCCTTCTCTTGGATTACTCTATACCCTTGATAATAAAATCAATGACAAATACTTTAATTTTTATGTTGAACGCGCGAAAGGGGGCGCCGGTATTATAACTGTCGGTCCTGTCGGGTTCGATGATTATGGTGTTGGAATTGCCGCTCCACTCCTCAACAGTGATGAAGCGGTCCCGTCATTTGCAAAACTTGCCGGAGCGATCAAAAAGGCCGGGGCGCGGGCATGGGTCCAGCTATTCCATGCAGGAGCTTATGCCTATTCGATGCAGATCGGCGGCAGACAGGCGATCGCTCCATCATCCGTATACTCGAAATACACGAAGGAAACCCCGCGGGAACTCACTATCGATGATATAAAAGAATTACAGAAAAAGATTATCCTGGCGGCAGAACGCGCCATGCAGGCTGGATTTGACGGCGTCGAAATCATCGCTTCCGCCGGATACCTTATTACGCAGTTCCTGTCTCCTTTGAAAAATCAGCGGACAGATGAATTCGGCGGAAGTTTTGAGAACAGGGTCCGCTTCCCCCGGGAAATTATTGAAATGATGCGGGAAAAACTCGGGCCCGATTATCCCATCACTATACGTATGGCAGGCAACGATTTTGTCCCGGGAAGCAACACGGCCCTCGAAACACAAAAATTTGCACAGGTTTATGAAAAGGCCGGGGTCGATGCGATCAATGTTACAGGGGGATGGCACGAATCGCGTGTACCGCAACTCTCAATGGAACTCCCCCGCGGCGGTTTCAGCTATCTCGCAATGAATATCAAACAGGCAGTCTCGGTCCCGGTGATGGCGTCAAACAGGATAACTGATCCTTACATGGCAGACCAGATAATAAAAGACGATATTGCAGATTTCGTTAACCTGGGACGCGTCCTTATCGCCGACCCCTACTGGCCCCAAAAGGCGCTTGCGGGCCGCACAGACGAGATACGCCCCTGCATTGCATGTTCGCAGGGATGTACCGATGAACTTTTCAGCGGCAGGCCGGTATCATGTATCGTCAATGCAGCGGTCGGTTATGAATCCGAGCGGGTCATTAAAAAAACAAAAAAATCAAAAAAAATCATGGTTGTCGGGGGAGGCCCCGGGGGACTCGAGGCAGCATATCGTGCGGCAGAGGCAGGTCATCATGTCGAGTTATATGAGAAAAGGGATGACATCGGCGGACAACTCTGGATTGCAGGCACTCCTCCTCACAAGCAGGAGCTGTGGGAGATTATTCGATACTACGACGCCATGATTGAAAAATTCGATATCAATGTATTCCTTGAAACAGAAGTCGACATCAATTTAATAAAAGAAAAAAAACCTGATCATGTCATCATTGCCGAGGGAGCTGAACCGGCCAAACCTCCTATCGACGGCATAGACGATCCCAGGGTGATTTCGGCATGGGACCTCCTTGAAAACGACCCCAAGATTGGAAAGCGTGTTGCAATCATCGGCGGGGGTGCTGTTGGCGTGGAAACTGCCCATTTTCTGGCCGTCAAGGGGACTATAGAGCCTGAAGTGCTTCACTTCCTGATGAAATATGAAGCTGAACCGGTAGACCGCCTGCATAACCTTATACTTTTCGGCAGCAAGGATATCACCATCTTCGAGATGCTGCCGAAATTCGGATCAGGTGTGGGTCGTTCAACCAAATGGATAATTCTCGGCAACATCGACCGGTACGGTGTGAAAAAGGTTCCAGCTGCAAAGGTCCTTTCTGTCAAAAATGGTGCAGTCATTTACGAACAGGGAGGAGAGCAGAAACGGCTTGAATGTGATACTATTGTGAACGCAGTCGGGTCCCGCTCGGTGAGGAAGCTGTCTGAAAAAATAAAGGACACCGGCATTCCCTTCTCGCTCATCGGGGATTGTGTGCGCCCGGCGCAGATCAATACGGCTATTCACGAGGCTTTTCTGGCGGTGATGGATCTGGAATAAATTATGGTATGACCTGAGATTTTTTCATTCTGATAGTGCGTCCCTTATGTGACCAGGAAACGTCATCCATGAAACTTTTTATCAATATCAGGCCCTTCCCATGCATTCGAAAGATACCCTGTTTCTTTACTTTTGTTATGGTCTTGTTGACGTTGAACCCCTTGCCTTCATTCGTTATCTCATATTGGACGTATTTATCCCTAAACTGGTAATCAATCTTAATTAAGCGATTGCAAAACCTCGGATCTTTTAACCTTTTATTTTTTTCAGCAGCAAATTCAGAGATCCCTTCACTGGTCATAGTATCGCGGGAAAATTCAGCTAATTCCAGATTGCCGTAATCTATCGCATTGGTTATTGCCTCATCGACTGCTATCCGAATCTGTCTTTGTATGTTTTCATTGAGACAGATCCCGAACGGGATTAAATTTCTGGTCAGTATCTGGATCAGCGCTTTAGTGTTGAGATCCTTTGTTCTTATCTCGAAACTTATATGTTCTTTGTTTATTGATTTTACAATTTCAATAAAATCTTTCTGCATGGCAAGAAATTCAAATGACTGCTTGGCGGCCCTCAATAGGGTTTCTTTATTAATCGGTTTTAACAAAAAATTTTGAGCCCCTTCCTTTAAAAACATTTCAATGACCTCGATCTGAAGTTCATCCCCCATGACAATTAACGGCAGACTGAAATCAGATTTAAAAATCTCCTCAAGAAAATCTTTGCTTGATAATCCCGGCAATTCCACGCTCATAATAATCATGCTGATTTCGTTTTTTTCCAGTATGGTGAATACCTGGTCGCTATGCTCGGCAACAAAAATCGAATGCCCTTCTTCTTTAAGAATTTTTGAGACATATTCACTTTTTATTTCATTATCATCGGCAACCAAAATATTAGCCATAACGTACTCCTCATACTAGAATTAGGTGGATGGGAATCCCACTCCGAGACCGCCTGTATACCTTTCTGCCCTATTCCTCCAACCGTGCGAAAAACAAAATCCTCAAAAACACTTTTTTAAAGACCTGGTCAGGATATCATATACTTTTTTCACAAAACATCTGTTTAACAAATAATCACCCAACCTGCAGGTGTATACTTATTACAGCTATTACATACAGATTATAATCAATACCATAAAAAAAATCAACCATTAATCAAAAAAAACTCATATGCGATTGACCGCATCAAGCTCTTCCCATCGCTGAAACAACCGGTCAAGCTCCAGTTCGAGGAGCTCAAGCTCCGCCTTTACATCAGCGACCCTGCTCCCGCTTTCCTGATAAAATGACGGGTCTCCCAGGAGTGTGAAAATTTCATGTTTTCTGTTTTCTTTTTCCTCAATCACCCCTGGAAGGGATTCAAGCTCCCGTTTCTCCTTAAAGGTGAGTTTTTTCACTTCCTGTTTACTCTTCTCGCGCGGTCCGCCCTTCTGCCTTGTTTCCCTGACCGCAGCCTCTTTTCTTTGATTCAGCCAGTCATCATAGCCCCCGGCATACTCGCGAACCTGTGCATTATCTTCGAAGGCAAAAATATCTTCCGCGACATTGTTGAGGAAGGCCCTGTCATGGCTTACCAGGAGGAGCGTCCCCTCGTAATCGAGCAGGAGCTCCTCGAGGAGCTCAATCGTTTCAATATCGAGATCGTTGGTCGGCTCGTCCATAATGAGAAAATTCGAGGGCCGCGTAAAAAGCCTGGCAAGCATGAGCCTGTTTTTTTCCCCCCCGGAGAGGACCTCTACTAACACATCGGCCCTGTCGGGTGTGAATAAAAAATCCTGGAGGTAACTGATGATATGCTTACTGCGACCATTAAATTCAATAATTTCACTTCCCCCGGAAACATTCTCTTTGACCGTCAATGACGGATCGAGCCGGTCCCTGAGCTGGTCGAAATAGGCCTTTTGAATCCTTGTTCCGATTTTAACATTCCCTATCTCGGGCTGGAGCTCGCCCAGAAGAATTTTAATGAGGGTGCTTTTACCGCAGCCGTTGGGACCGATGATCCCGATCTTGTCTCCCCGCATAATGCGTGCTGAAAAACCATCGATGAGTTTCCTCCCGGCATAACCGAATGAGATATCGTCCGCTTCGATCACCATTTTGCCGGAGTTTTCAATCTTCTGGGATTCCATGCGAACGTTCCCCTGCCGTTCGCGGCGCATCGCCCGTTCATGCCGCATCTTTTCCAGGGCGCGCACCCTCCCCTCGTTTCTTGTCCGCCGCGCCTTGATCCCTTTCCGTATCCAGGCCTCTTCCTTTGCAAGTTTTTTATCGAAGAGGGCGTTCTGGGCCTCCTCTGAATCCAGCCATGCGTCCTTCCTGTCTAAGAATGTCCGATAGTCGCACTTCCAGTCGAAAAGCTTCCCACGGTCAAGCTCGATGATCCGGTTTGCGATCTTCTGTAGAAATGCCCTGTCGTGTGTTACGAAAAAAACAGTTTTCTCATAACGGATCAAAAAATTTTCGAGCCACCTTATTGAATCGATGTCGAGATGATTCGTGGGTTCATCAAGGAGGAGAATGTCCGGTTCACTCACAAGCGTTCGTCCGAGGAGGACCCTGCGTTTCATCCCGGCGGAAAGGTTTTCAAATATAAGTTCAGGGTCAAGGGATAAGAGAGAGATGGTCCTTTCTATTTGGAGCCGTGTTTTCCTTTCTTCATGGGTATCCATATGGTGTTCGATGGAGGAAAGGGCTGCTGCGCCTTCCGCGACAATATGATACACCGAGCCGGAGAGATCATGAGGGACTTCCTGTGTCAGCAGGGCGGTTTTTATACCCTTTTCCCTAATCACCGCACCTGATTCAGGGGCGATCTCTCCATTGATAAGTTTCATCATCGTGGACTTCCCGGCACCGTTGCGGCCGAGAAGACAGATTTTCTCCCCTTCATGCATCTGGATATCAACATGATCAAGAAGCGGGAATGTCCCGAAGCTGAGTGAAACGTTCTGCAGGTTTAGAAGAGCCACTTTGTTTTTTCCATTAATAATTAAAATTTTTCATCATGCTGTCAATGCACCGGTTATGACGCAGTGAGTTCAGCAACAGATTCAGTTCCTGCCTTTGTTTGTAATGTATGCATGGCCCTGTCAAGCCGATTTTTGTCGGAATGACTCTCAACCTCCGGGAGCATATTAAATCTCCTCAGAACCATGATCTCATTCTCTTTTGTACTGGCACCGCCGGTATGTATGTTTCGGTTGGTCATGTAACATGCTCCCGCCTGTCATAAAAAAATTTGCAGGATTATAATTGACAACTTGTCCGGGAAAAAATCAATATCTTAGTACAGAGTTGCAATAATGAACAATAAGAAAATTTCCAAAATAACCCCTATCGACTGGATAGATGAAGTTGACCGATGGATCGTCGTACCGGGGACCATTAAGGAAGGACGAAAAAAAAGAATCAGGGAAATCCCGTTCTCGAAAAACAATTGCTATTTTGCCAGGGGCGTGCCGAAAGGAATTATTGATTTCGCATACAGGGCCGTTACAAAACTCAAGCTGAGTGACCGTACATTCATCTTCTCGCGCGGAACGGTCAGGAACCCGCGGTCCCGTATGAAATATAATGTTTCTGTCCGCGAGCTCGACTGGGGCGTAGGCACCCTCATAACAATCCCCCGTATGCTCCGGTATCGTGAAGAAAAAACCGTGTTTATCGGAGATTGCACTTACAGGGTAAACGTTATGCGATCAATCATCCTGATCACACTTTTAGCTGTGGCTTTCCCGAAAAAAAATTCATATTTCCATTTTGCCATGGGGGTCATGATCCTTACGGGGGGCTGGTATCAGATGCGCGTTCAAGAACCTCGGCGGATATACAGGGGTTAAAGCGCCCCCCCCCACTATTTTAC
>JBFZEZ010000187.1:0-3254 GCA_041306585.1 Spirochaetota bacterium
GGGAGATTCCCCTCCCGGCTGCACCGCACATTGAACGCCTGCAGTCGGTGAGTGATGGGTACGTCAGGATTTTTTGGACATGGGCAGGAGCCAACATCAGCCAGTATCACATTCAGTTCAGTAAAATGAATTCGTTTTGGGAAGGTGAGTATTCAAGCGGAGGGTATTCTCCTATTGCTGTGTATAACCCCCCATCGGTGAGTGGCGTGTATTATTATGACATCCAGGGCCTCGGCCCATTCACCTATTATTTTCGGATCATAGCAGAGGATGAGCACATGCATGAATCGAAGCCGTCAAACTGCGTCCCGATTCATCTGTCAGGAGGAGTGCATGACTGATATCGATATGCTCAAAAAATGTATTGAGGAGGAGGAAAACCGGGGGGTGCGTGCTATCGTGCTCTTTCTTGAATCCCTGGTTCGTGAGTTCCGGGACCAGAACAGTTCAGTGCAGGGGAGTCTGGAATGCATCGAAAAGAAACTTGATATCCTGCATCTCACCATCGTCGGCATTGACGGCACCAACGGTCTCAAAGCCAAGGTGAAGGAAAACACCACTGACATTGTAAAGTTAAAAAGATTTCAGCTCATTATTCTCACCGTCTGGGCCACGGTCCAGACCATCATTGCACTGATATTAAAATTTGGATTTTTTAAATAACGGGAGGGTAACGTATGCCACAAGGTCCGGTGAAGCGGGATATTCAGATTGTGACGCAGGATTATTACAAGGAACATGGGGGAATTGATCTCAGGTCTACGTTAGAAAAAGATTATTCCCTGCAGATGTGTGTGCTCACCGAGCGGGCAACACTCATTCGTCGTGGGATTGACGGCTATGGTAATGATTTCGTTGTTTTCAAGCCGGAAAACCCTGTATTTGATGAGGTCAGATACATTCATGTAAATGTATTGCCGGCTTTTAACAGGGGCCATCTTGGTGAGGTTTTTGATGAAGGAACAGAGATTGGTAAGACGCAGATTTTTGCCGAGGTCGGCAGAGGCAACAGTAAGGCACATCACCTGCATTTTGCCGTTGTGCAGAATACAGTCCTGATCAATCCGCTCAGGTATCTGGATCATTACAACATTTCGTGGGAGTATTATACCGTAGCATGAAAGAAAGTCTGGGAAAGATTATTGGGCTCTGGGCGTTCAGTATAGTGATGACTCTGTGTCTGGACGGATTTGCCGTTGATCCAGCAAACAGGCTGGAATATGTACAGATTGCCGGCGGGGTGTTTATCATCGTCTGGGGGGCCAAGGTGTATAAAAACAGGCTTATTCGTGGCGGGGGGAGTGATTCCGAATGAAAACACGATGGGTTATTGTCGGATGGTGTGTGTGTTTACTGGCAGGGTGTGTAATCGGCGTTATCATTGACCGGTGTATATATGCATCAAACATGGAGCTCGCGAAGAAATCTGAGACGAAAAGCCGGATCACGAAGGCCGTTCGGCCGGAGGATGCTGCCGGTCTCTGGAGCTGTTATCAGACACCGATTGCGATTGACGGAACTCTGCGTGCTTCGGTTTTTTCTGTCATTGCCGGAGACGGGTGCAAGGAATCCCGAAGGGATTTTATGTTCACGCCGTGGGGTGATCTCCGCAACAATCTTATTCTTTTTTCAGTTCTTACGACCTATGATATGCAGTACATCGCATGGGGCGGTTCGGTGTCGTATTACCGCCTCTTTGGGCCTTTCGGGATCGGCGGCGGGGTGATTCTCACGCAGCGGGAAATAGGTCTAACAGCCGGTTTATTGGTCAGGTTTTAAAAGTATTCTCAAAATTAATTGACAGAATTTCAGTATACCTGTTATATGTAAATGCACTAAAAAAAATAGAAGATAACGTGAGGGAATCCATGAAAAAAATGATGTCTGTGCTTCTTTTTGTGATGATTTCTGGTATACTGTATGCCCTGCCTGAAAGTGAGCGTGAGGTTGTCGCCGTGTTCGATGCTCCGGGTCTTACGAAAACCCAGTTGTTTGAACGGACTCTTGAATGGATGGCCCTGTCTTTTGGTGCTGCACAAGAAGTGATACAGTATAAGGATAAGGATGCGGGAAAGATCATCGGGAAAGGTATCACATCATATGGATCGTGGCTTGAAACCGTTGACTGCAGGTATACTATCGTTATCGAGATGAAGGACAATAAAGTCCGCATGTCTTTTAATAATTTCTTCACCAAATTGGGGGCTTATGCGGGTGAGATGCGGTCGCTTTCCAATGATGATAATTTTGACACGGTGAAAGGGAAATGTAATGCAATAAGTGAAAATTTAAAAACGTATTTGTCGAAAAAGCAATCTTCTGAATGGTAATCTTCAATATATCGATGTGCTCATGGAACCAAGTTCTCCATACAAAGCGGGGGGACTCAAACCCCCGCGCTGTATCACATTTTCTTATTCTATATCAGCTACGACAGGATGCTATGTAACAATAAAAAATAATCTGAACGTTGTAGATGTTCCCTTGAAATTTTGAAAAAAAATGGGGAGGAATCATGGAAAAGTCGGTGAAATACTCACTTAAGGAAAAGCTTACTCTCATCAAGGTGATGATAGAAAATGGGGAACTCATCGTTTGTGACAGCAGGGATCCAAATGGGGCATATATTGGGGGTATATCCAGGAGCGTGAAAAATATTGATGCAAAACCGGATATTAATCTTGATGATGTGTGCGGGATTCTCGGGGCCACCATCAATGGGCAATATGTTAAAATACGCATTGGAAGAATAGATCAGCCGGGTGATGAAATATTCACGAGGCTCGATTAATCAAGGATAAATACTATTACGGGGATGTTTTCATCCTGACATACCGCAGACTCCTTTCAGAAACCGCGGAGAGATTACATAATCAAAATGAACGATTGTTTCATATTCTTCCGGAGAATACATAGAGCACACTGCAAATTTTTTGTTGCTTTTTTAATGCACTTCTATATAATTTCTTAGAAAATTACTAACGTGTGAACAAAGAGGCTGGGTTATCTGCTCTTTCGGAAAAGGTGCGAGTGTATATTCTGTAGTAAGAAATAGTATTTTTCATAGGATAGCTAACGGGGTTAAACCTTATGGAAGATCAGAAATTTGACATGCAAAATTTAAAAAGAATTGATAAAGCATATACAATATTTTTCATTGCGCTGGCAATTGTGATTACAATTATATATATCATAGCTCTTAGATTCGGGATTAACCTTTTGTGACATTGGAAACAGATTTTCAAATGGAAAAA
>JBFZEZ010000188.1:0-3732 GCA_041306585.1 Spirochaetota bacterium
TTTTCGTTACTATATTCACGCTCAATAATGTCAACTATATCTTTTTTTATACTTTCAGGAGTTATCCCATGCTTTTGATTGAAATCGCCTTGAATTTTTCTTCTGCGGTTTGTTTCACTAACGGCCGTCTGTATGGACCCGGTCATGGTATCAGCATACATGATAACCGTTCCATTAATGTTACGGGCAGCCCTCCCTGCAGTCTGGATCAGAGATCGTGTCGATCTGAGAAATCCTTCTTTATCTGCATCAAGAATTGCAACAAGGGAAACCTCCGGTATGTCGAGTCCTTCTCTCAGAAGATTTATTCCGATCAAACAATCGAATACCCCTTTACGCAGGTCCCGTATAATCTCTACACGTTCTATTGTGTCGATTTCTGAATGGAGATAACGTGCCTTTATGCCGATTTCCTCAAAAAACTGGGATAGATCCTCGGACATTTTTTTTGTGAGCGTGGTAATGAGAACCCGCTCATTTTGGGCAACTCGTAAATGTATTTCACCTATCAGGTCATCAATCTGATTCTTTGCGGGACGGATCTGGATGACAGGATCAAGAATACCGGTTGGACGAATAACTTGCTCTACAACCCTAGTGCTTTTCTCAATTTCGTAGTCAGCAGGCGTGGCTGAAACAAAGATTGCTTGTTGAATCATCGTTTCGAATTCTTCAAAAAAAAGCGGCCGGTTATCGAGAGCCGAGGGGAGTCTGAAACCGAATTCAACAAGATTTTGTTTTCGGGATCTGTCGCCCATATACATCCCCCGCACCTGCGGAATAGTTACATGTGATTCATCGATCAGCATGATATAATCACCCTTGAAATAGTCGAGGAGGCAGGCTGGTCGGTCACCCGGTTTTCTTCTGGCGATTATGCGGGAATAGTTCTCGATACCACTGCAGTATCCCATCTCAAGAAGCATCTCCATATCATAGCGCGTCCTGCTTTCGAGGCGTTGCGCTTCGACAAGTTTTCCTTCTTTTTTTAATTCTGCCAGACGATTATTCAGCTCTTCTTCAATGAGCTGAATTGTTTCATGTATTTCTTCAGAACCAGTAACGAAATGTTTTGCCGGATAAACATTAAAATTATTTTCTTTTTTTATTATACCCCCTGTTACAGGGTTGATGCGGGAGATAGCTTCAATCTCATCTCCAAAAAATTCAATTCTGTAAGCCTCCTGCTGCACATATGCAGGGTATATTTCAACAATATCCCCCCTGACTCGAAATGTCCCCCTTTGGAATGAAATGTCATTACGCTCATAATATATCGATACAAGTTTTCTTAGGAATTCGTCCCGGTCAATAATATCCCCCACTTTCAGGCGAATATTATAGCGCTCAAACTCCACTGGCGTCCCAAGCCCATAGATGCAGGAAACTGATGAAACTACGATGACATCTTTTCGCTCAAGTATTGAAGATGTTGCCTTAAGGCGGAGCCGATCAAGCTCATCATTAATGGAAGCATCCTTTTCTATATAAAGGTCTGATGAAACGACATATGCTTCGGGCTGATAATAATCGTAGTATGAAACAAAATATTCAACCGCATTTTCGGGAAAGAATTCCTTGAACTCACGATACAGTTGAGCTGCCAATGTTTTATTATGTGTCAACACAAGGGCTGATTTTTGAACTTTTTCAATCACCCTGGCCATTGTATAGGTCTTCCCAGAGCCGGTTACACCGAGAAGGGTCTGGAACTTATCACGTTTTTGAATACCCAAAGCGAGTTCGTTTATCGCATTTTCCTGATCTTCTGATGGGATAAATTTTGAAATGACCTTTAATTTTGGCATAATATAAAATTTTATTACAAATGGGTTTTTAAAATTATATATATATATGTAAATCTAATTCTTTCAAGTTTTTTATTCAAAAATTATCAATACTTGAATTATTTTTTCATTTTCATTCTTTTTAAAGCCGGCACTTGTTCATCTGTCTGAAAAAACCAATTCCCAACCGATTAAATGACTCCCACTGAGAATTTTAATGCTTCCCTTTATAGCATTTAACGAATGAATTAACCATTCCTTGTCATTCCCGTGCAGGCGGGAATCCAGGGGTTCAAGTTATTAAGTGATACAGGATTAGGCCTGGAGAAAATCGAGATGGATTCCCGCCTTAGTTTATACTCGCGCAGGCGGGTGCGGGAATGACAAAAGCGATCTGATTCTATCGTTAACCCCTATAATTTTAAAAGTGAAACATAAAAAATTTCTTTACTAAAAAAATGTTATTGGATATAATACATATTGATTTCTAAAAAAAAGTTGGTTCAGTTGAAAATTATTGTCGGAATATTAAGCGAAAATAATGAATTGATTGAAGATTTCAGACAAAATAGTCCAGATCTTGATCTTCTTATTGTAAAATCTGTCGATAATATTAAGCGAGAAGATTTTCATTTACTTGTCATTGATTGTGATATTTTTGAAACAATAGAATCCATTCAATTTTTTCTTTCCAAAATCAGAAAAAAAATTCATGAAACCCCCGCCTTGCTTGTGGTTCGTGTCACAATCCTCGCTGATATCAAGATGGATTGGTTTTTCGATGATTTTATCGTATATCCGTTCCGTAAAGGTGAACTATTTTCCCGCATTAGAAGGCTTTTGCAGGATAAGGGGATAGATGAGGATATTATCGTTATTGGCCCATATAAAATGAACCTCAAGGAATACTCTGTATATTCCGGTACTGAAAAGCTTGAACTTACTTATAAGGAATTCGAGTTGCTGCGCATCCTGGTGCAAAATCGCAACATCGTCTTTACGCGGAAAGACCTGCTCAATAAAATATGGGGAATTGAATACATTGGAGGCACTAGAACAGTCGATGTTCATATAAGAAGGTTGCGAAATAAGCTTGGCGATGAATTTAATTCCATCATTGAGACAGTCAGAAATGTGGGCTATCGTTGTATTTAGCAATTTAAGAAAATTGCTTGATATTTTTTTTAATATAAATAACTTTGTATGTTGCGTTTTGTCGATAGAAACAGCATGTAATCATCAGTTTAAAGCGTTCCATGGGGATAATTATGAAAGTTGAAAAGAAAATCGAAAAGATTCTAGAAGTTGCTCTTAATGAAGACCTTGATGACTATGAAAAACTTGTTAAATCCTTGAAGAAAAAGCTCCCTCTTTTTAATGGCGCTAAACGCGTCGCAGCTGCCGTATTAAAAGAATTTCTGGGAGATATTACCGAACTTGACCTTACCTTGAAAGAAATTAACCCTAAAAGCGACGTTGGTAGGGTCATATTTGAAGATATTAAAGATGGCAGGGCCCGTTTGTTCATCAATATCGGCAAAAATCATAATATGTCGACAGGCGATTTGATCAGGGAAGTTGTAAAAAGATCAGGCATAGATGGTAAAAATATCGGCAAGATTGATATTCATACTACTTACTCATTTTTTGAAATTCCAGAACAATATGCAGAGCTTGTTTTGCATTCATTCGATGAAGCCCGGATCAAGGGGATTCGTGTTGTTGTTGAACCTGCAAAGAGAAAAAAGAAAAGTGAATAACCTATGGCAGATGTCTTATCCCGGTGTCCAATATGCGAAACCGAAAAATTTTCTCTTATAACTGCCGGGATAAGTTTTTGCAAAAAATGCCGCACCACATTCAATAACCAGCACCATTCCATCGAATACGAAGACAGCTATTTTCTTGATGACTATCGTTCTCAATATGGTAAAACATATCTGGA
>JBFZEZ010000189.1:0-2733 GCA_041306585.1 Spirochaetota bacterium
GCGGGGATCCTTCTCGCTAGACGCGAATTAAGGATTCCCGTCTGCACGGGAATGACATGGTATGGATTGTTACCCCCTAAAAATGACCTGTTACCCCGCAACCAGAAAAAAATTCAAAAAATCCTTGCATTCCATTCCCGAGAGGCATGTCATGCACATATTCTTTTTCCCGGAGGAGAGACATGAGCATCATCGACGCTATAGGCAACACACCGCTCGTTGAACTTACAAACTTGTGGAACCCGGATAAAACCGGGGTGCGGATTTTAGCGAAACTCGAAGGTGCAAACCCGGGTGGTTCCGTAAAAGACCGGCCGGCGTATTTCATGATCAGGGCCGCGATTGAATCCGGCGCCCTGACCAAAGATAAAATAATCCTCGAACCGACCTCTGGAGACACCGGAATCGGCATGGCCATGATAGCAGCGGCACTCGGTTATAAAATAAAACTGACAATGCCTTCGTGCGTGAGCGAGGAACGCCGATCGGTACTCCTCGCCCTCGGCGCAGAGCTCGAGCTCACTCCGGGATGCGACAGGACCGACGGCGCTATAACACGCGCCCATCACATCATGGATACACACGGCATAAAATACTTCATGCCCAACCAGTTTTCAAACGACGCCAACTGGCGGTCCCACTATGAAACGACCGCCCCGGAGGTCATTCGTGATACAAAAGGGGAATGCGATCTCTTCGTCGCGGGAATGGGCACAACCGGAACACTCATGGGTTGCTCGAGGTATTTCAGGGACCATACACTGAAAACAAAAGTGCTCGGCATAGAACCCACCCTGAATCACCGCATCCAGGGGCTTAAAAATATGCAGGAATCAATAGTCCCTGCCATCTACAAAGAGGAATTGCTCGACAGCAAGCTTATCTGCTCTGATGATGCGGCTTTTGAAACTGTCCGTGATATGGCAATTGAAGAAGGATTGTTCTGCGGGATATCAAGCGGTGCCGCGCTCTGGGGGGCCATGACAGCTGCTAAAGATTTACCGCGCGGCTCCACAGTTGTGGTACTCCTTCCTGATCGGGGAGACAGGTACCTTTCGACAGAGGCATATCGGTCGATCTGCGCGATCTGCCCTCCATAGAGAATCATACATTGAAGAGTTTGTCAGGGCACGATTGGCGAGGTAATACGGGCAAGCACCCGTTAGCTCAATCAAGCACAACATATATCGGAAAAAACGTCAATCCGTCAATAGTGTTTTTTTCTGTAAGCGATGACGACAACACGATTCCTTCCCCGCAGCCCGGATGCTCACTCAGAAAAAGGTGCATGCTTTTTAGCTTCCCTGCCGGACCGCTTTTGACTTCAACCGGATATATGATCCCGTCACGGACGATCAGGTAATCGACTTCAGCATTACTGCTTTTTTTATTGCGCGACCAATAGTAAAGCCTGTTCTCCCCGGACGACGTTTCACCTGCGAGGAGCTCCTGGCCAACGAATTGTTCCGCGAGTGCGCCCCGGTAAATGTGAAGGATGTTTTTTTCGTTAAGAACGCTGTTGGGATCGATACCGCATAAGTGCTGCATGAGGCCGATGTCGAGGAACAACAGTTTGAATGCTTTCATGTCGGCATCAGCGCTCAGCGGGAGTCCATTCGCGTGGCTTGATATGACCTGGCTTACAATCAATGATCGTTCCAGTATCTGGATTGAATTTTTTGTTTTCTCTATTCTTCGTTCCGGGTCAATAGCCGAGTATTTCACCTGTCTGCCAATATGTGTAGGTATTTGCCGGAGCACGAACTCAAGACTTTCGATGTCCGCCCTGCTGTTGTATTTCAGGAACGACTGAAGATATGACTGGATAAGTGCATCGTGAACACGTCTGACTTCCTCGAATGAACCTGTTTCAATGAAACGAGCCACCGCTTCAGGCATACCCCCCGTGAGAAAATATAGCTTCAGTTCACCGAGCAGCATTTCATGTGTGAATGCGTCAGGTGCCTGTGTATTTTTCAAGGAAGGAACTTTTTCAGCTAACAGATTTTTCCCTTTTGCTTCCAGGAACTCGGCAAAGGTCATCGGCATCATCCAGGTAAACTCGACCCTCCCCACGGGAAAAGAAAGGCCCCCCATGGCGAATTCAAGGAGAGAACCGGCCGCGATCACATGAAGGCCGGGTATCTGTTCATAAAAATATCGCAGGCTTTGGAGTGCGGCAGGGCAGGTTTGTATCTCATCGAAAAAAACGAGTGTTTTGCCGGGAATTATTCGCTGGCCTGCATGAACTTCAAGCTGCATAATGATTCGTTCTGGCCGAAGGTCCCCATCAAATATTGCTGCGAGTCGTTTTTCCTGCTCAAAGTCAAAGGTGATATGGTTTTCGAAATATTTTTTCCCAAAATCGTTAATGCTGTAGGTTTTCCCGACCTGTCGGGCACCCCTCAAAATGAGGGGTTTTCGATAGGGTGAGTCTTTCCACACAAGTAATTTTTTTTCAATATTACGCTTCATTGTATTTTTACAACCATAAAATTACATTTAATTTGTAATAATACAAGGTTAAAATTACATGTCAAGTGTTATTTTACAATCATAATAATCCCTATGCCCTTCGAAAGAAGAATATAGGGATTTTTCCCCCCTTACGAGCTAACAACTACCCACATTTCCCCGGAGCCCCCGGCCGATGGATCTTTTTATATGTTATTAATAGTATCCGGCCACCCCCGGAGGGGGTTTATGAAATTATTGTCCATTCAGACATTTTCA
>JBFZEZ010000190.1:0-2822 GCA_041306585.1 Spirochaetota bacterium
GATGCGGGCAGACAGTGGGATGTCCTCCCCCGAAAGTTCCATCGGGTATCCATGTCCGTCCCACCTCTCGTGATGGTACTGGGCAATCTCAATTCCCATCTGGATGAAAGAATTTTCAGGATAATGATGAAGGACCGCCTTGAGATTCTCCGCCCCGATGGTAGTATGCGTCTTCATCACTTCCCATTCTTCGATTGTCAGCTTTCCCGGCTTCAATAGAATGCTGTCCGGGATCGCGACTTTGCCGATATCATGCAGCGGACTCGCTTCGTACATGTTTCTTACAAATTTGCTGTTTAGGGTCTTGCCGAGCGGGGTCGATTTTTTCAGCCAGAGGGCAATAATACCGCAAAATCCCTGCACGCGTTCGAGGTGCATCCCGGTATCCATATCGCGGTACTCAGCAAGTTTCGCGAGAGCGAATATGGTGGCCATCTGCGATTCGGATATCTCCCTGACCTGGGCCTCCACGCGTTCCTGCAGATGGCGGTTATGGTCCTCGAGCTGGTTCTGCAGGATCTTGATTCTAAGGTGCGTTGATACGCGCGCCATGACCTCATCGAAGTGAAAAGGCTTCGTTATGTAATCAACGCCGCCGACCTGGAAGGCCTTTATCTTGTCTTCCATTTCATTCAGGGCGCTCAGAAAAATTACCGGGATGCCGGCTGTGTGTTGATCCTCCTTGAGCATTTTGCATACCTGATAGCCGTTTAAACCGGGCATGCTGATATCCAGCAGTATGAGGTCGGGATGACCGCCGGCTATGCATTCAAGGGCCTTCGTACCGTCCGGCATGGCCTGAACATTATACCCCCGCGTCTTGAGAATGTTCTCCAGGAGCCTCAGGTTTTCCGGTAGGTCATCGACAATCATGATCGTCACATTGGAAGTATTAAGTGAATTCATTGCGTGCGTACCTTCCTCTTATTTTTCCTTTTCAACAATTGAATCAATGAGTTCCTTGAATTTCAAGAATCGGGGCCCATCCTCACGCCACACATAGCACGTGTCCCTGAGAACCTTGGCCATACGCGTTATCCGGTATATATCGCTTGAGCCGGAAGAGAGGTCCGCCGGCTTCTGTGATTTATATGCCCAGAGCCCCTGTAGAGCAGCCGGGGCCATTGTGATAAGAAGCGCCATAAAATGCGTACATCCTTTCACCCCGCCGAGCAATGAACGGACCTTGAGAGTGAACCCCTGCGATATAGAGAGGCCTTTGACGACTTTCGTCGAGTTTACCATCTCGTAGCATTCTTCGCGGGGGTAAGCAGGCATTTCAGTCTCGATTTCTTCAATTATCATATCGGGAATTGAAATTAACAGCCGTATTATCATGTGATGAATTGTGCCATTGTCTTTCTCCTCGCCGGTAGCCAGGTAATATTTCTTCTTGCGGTCGTCAATAAGTGTCCCCTCAACAATAATGGCATTATCGCCGGCCGGATAGGTCGCTATGCTTATATTTCTTTCGTGGGCTTTACCACCCGCCAGTTTCATCATTGAGCTCATACAGACATCTCCATCACTTTCGTATGCTATACAAAAACCTTATTTGTCAAACTGTCATTAACCATTGTCATTCCCGCGAATGCGGGAATCTGTACTCGCTAGACGCAATCCAAGGATCCCCGCATTCGCGAGGATGACACCGATCAACCAGATGCCGCTCAATGATCACCATATGCACAGGATTGACAATACCCTACAATATATCGACTAACGGACAATATTTCATCTCGTCGTGTTCAATCTCGATTATCTTCCTCTCGGCATCGCCGTCGATCGTCGAGCCCCTCATGCTGTCGGCGATCGATGCCCCATTCTTGAACTCAATCACACCATGGTCCCTAAGCTGAGTAAGATACGCCCGCACGATACCGAAGGCCATTTTCTGAACATCGGCCTCATCCTGGTGCTTATGGTCATAGAGACCAAGGTTCACGTCGGCCATCTTGATGTTCTTCATGCAGGCATCGATGAGCATTCCGGTTTCGACGCCATAACGCTGCCAGAAGTTCACTGAATTAAAGAAGGAAAGCGTTCCGGCCGCTTCACCCGCAAGGGGATACGCAAAACGGCATAATGCATTGAGCGAAGGGTGGTCAATTGCCGCAAAAAGGGGCCGGGCTACGAATTTATTGATTCTTCCCATCCTTCGATGGAAGCTCCCCTTGGCAAAATCACACCCATCCAGTACCGCACCTGTAAGACCGTATACAAAATGGGTCCCGAAATGTTCCCTCGTCACGTCAGCGTCAAGATAAACAATGATCAGATTATGCGGATCAATATCCCCCTTGAAATTTTTATTTATATGATAAAGGACCCTCCGCATATCCGCGCCCTTCCCCACCTCACGGCCCATGTCGGTAACGTGAACATTATTGCATATAACTATCTCCATCGACTGGTCTGCGAGGCGCGCCCATTTCTCAGTAGCGTCTTCGTGGTCGACCAGTCGCCTGTGCGATAAAAAAATTTTGTCAACAAGGGAGCCCGTTTCGGTACGGATTATGTTGATTTTGTCGTATATAAGGTCCGCTTCCCTCTCGCCATAGGTGGAGAAAACGGCATATATCTTCTTATCGCCCTTCATGGACAATACTTCTTCAAGTGAGAAGTCCGTTGCTTTATATAGGTTTATTTTTCGTGTTTTATTCATAAATAATATCCCTCTCCTTTCCTGGCACTGAAGCCCGAAAAGGAGAGGGGACACTATTGACATTATCACGAGTAGGTGCATTAATTCAAGAATAAAAATTCAAATTATGTGGTGAGAATCGGATAATAAAATGATGAAGAGATCGGAAGAGCACACG
>JBFZEZ010000191.1:0-11250 GCA_041306585.1 Spirochaetota bacterium
CCTTAATGTTTACATGACATTGCCATTTTAGTGAAATGATTAAATTTCAAAAATTACCATTGTTTTTATTAGGATTTGAATATAATTAGTCTTTAATTATTTAAAATTTGTTCTAAGGAAACGGTACATTTTGAAATTTTGAAAATACATGATAAGAGGAGATACACATGAGAAGGACATTTCAGCCAAGCAGGATCAAACGATACAGGACGCATGGATTTCGCGCCCGCATGAGCACACCTGAGGGACAGGATGTATTGAGACGAAGAAGAAAAAAAGGGCGTCACTCTTTGACAGTTTCAGACGAAAAACGTTTACCAAAATAAGTCGTAATCATTTTTACTGAGTGAAAAAGGAACACACACTTAAAGGGAGAGAGCCATTTAAAGAAGTTATCAGGAAAGGATCACGGCTACACGAATCAGGGATACAAATAATCGTTTATAAGCATAAAATTTTCAGAAATAATCAGGTAGAAACCGGGGATAGTATCATCAAGACAAAGATCGGGATTTCTATTAGTAAAAAATTCGGTAAAGCGCACGATCGAAATAAAGCCAGGCGAAGGATACGATCCATGTTTCACGATCTTATATTTTCAATGAACGATGGATATTCGATAATTATTACGGCGAATCAGGATTTCAGGGCATTAAGTTACAATAACAGTAAAGAAACACTGCTATCTCTGCTCAGAAAGGCAGGGGTTTGTAAAAAATGATTTTTTTAAAACAGACTTTATTATTTTTTCAAAATGTATTGAACAGCATCTTATTGATCGTCATATCCATGTATCGATATATCATTTCCCCAATTCTTCCGGCCTCGTGTAGATTTTATCCAAGCTGTTCAATGTACAGTATGGAAGCATTGCGTAAACATGGACCGATCAAAGGTTTATTATTATCGGTAATGAGAATTATAAAATGCAATCCCTTTAATTCGGGGGGATATGATCCGGTCCCCGAAGTATTTAACTTCTTCAAATAAACACACCTTTACAATGTTCCCGCTTTTCGCTGGTTTCTGTAACAGTTTTATTCATTGATACAAAATACATTGAATTCATATTGTCGCAATTATCACACAAATTAGAGGATTATCATATGGAAAAACGAATGATTCTGGCTTTATTCCTATCGACAGCGATCATTATAGGATATCTCAAGTTGATGGAGTATTACAATCCCGCTCAGCACGACAAAAAGGGAGTTGCAACAGAGCAAAAGACTGAGACGAGGGAAATAGAACAGGCACCGGCCAAGCCTCTACAGACTACAGCAATTACCATGGCAGTTGCAGCCGGGTCTGCAAAGGAAGAAACAACAAAACTGAGTACCAATCAGTACGATGTCACCCTCACCAACAGAGGGGCTTCACTGAGCCAGGTTACATATAAAGCCCGGAAGGTCGATCTTGCTATCAACCAGAGCCACTACCAGGCACGGGGTGTTTTCGATTTTCCAATTCATTTCAGTGAGGATGAATTTCTTGACGGCAATGCGTTAGACGCTTTGACATGGCAATCACAGAATATCAATCCTGAAACCGTTCGTTATTACACTTCAATTGCGCTGAACGGCAACCCTATGCTAGTTGAAAAAATTTTTACTTTCAATAAAAAAGACCAGAGCTTCCTGGTTGAATACCGCCTCACCAATAATGGCCGGGGTGACGCAGTCCTGAACGACAATAAACTGACTATTTCACCGTCAGACCTGATCGGCCCCAACCTGGATTTCAATAATACATACAATCAAATTAGCGGAGTTATTTATTCACTCAACGGCGAATTCAAGAAAGAAACCAAAAGCGGCAGCGGAGACGGATTTGGTGCGCTTATCGGATGCAGCTCTCCATCACAAGCTGATGCTTACAAGATTGATTCAGGCACGGTAGACTGGTTCGGCATAATGGGCCGCTATTTCGTTGTTATCATGATACCGGAAAAATCTGTGAAGGGTTCGGTTATGTACGACAACAGGAAAGGAACCGGATATCGAATTGGGGTCACTATTCCTGTTAAACCTATTAAACCTGGCGGGAAATTTTCACAAAAATTTAAAATGTATCTCGGAGAAAAAGATAAAGACAAGCTCACAGCGGTAGACAAGAGGATCATCGATGCCGCAGATATCAGCACCCTCATTGAGCCGATACGCTATTTCGTAATGTGGTGTCTTATGGGGATCAACAGCTTCATCGGAAATATCGGCTGGTCTTTGGTCATTTTTTCCATTCTTTCCAAAATTGCTTTCACGCCGCTTACCTTGAAATCGAATGAATCGATGAGAAAGATGCAGCAGCTTACACCGCACCTTAACAAACTCAAAGAGAAATTCAAAGATAAACCGGATGTGATGCAAAAAGAGATGATGAAGCTCTACAAGGAGCACAAGGTCAATCCCATGGGTGGCTGTCTGCCGCTTCTCCTGCAAATGCCGTTTTTTTTCGGCCTCTACAGCGCCCTGATAAATTCACTCGACCTGTGGAATGCGCCTTTTATGCTATGGATTAAAGACCTGTCAATGCCCGATACCGTGGCTGTTATTTTCGGGTATAATATCAACATCCTCCCCCTCTTCATGACTGCGACCACATTCCTGCAGCAAAAGCTGTCGACCGTGGATTCAGGGAACCAGCAGCAGAAAATGATGATGATGATGATGCCGGTGATTCTTATTTTTGTATTCTGGAATATGCCTTCAGGCCTCGTCCTTTACTGGACGCTGCAGAACGTTTTCCAGATACTTCATCAGCTCTATATCAATAAATTTTCAAAAGACAAAAAGGAGAACACGGAAGTGACAAAAAGTTCAAAGTAAATCATATATTCGAATGTCATTATAAAGGAGGCTTACATGAAAGTTTTAGATGTAGAAGGGAGAACTGCCGACGATGCTACCAAGAAGGGAATGGCTGAGCTTGGGATACATCAGGCCTCTCGAGTGGAAGTAATAGATGAAGGAAAAAGCGGGATATTCGGTTTTGGTGTATCACGTCCCGCAAAGGTACGAATATATTACAGCGAAGATTCTGCCGATATCGGGGATATTACAAGGGAGGTCATTACAACCGTCTTACAAAAAATGGAACTCGAAGGAAAAGTTAAAGATATAAAAGAGAGCGAGAACAAGGTGTATGTCGAGCTTGAAAGCCAGCAACGCATGGGTTTGATAATCGGAAGGAATGGAAAAACGCTTGAAGCCCTGCAATTTATGGTAAATCTCATAGTTAATCATAAAACTAAATCGGAGAAAAAAATCATCCTCGATATTGAAGCATACAGGGCCAAACGCGAGCGTGCCCTGAAAAAAATGTCGCGGGACATCGCTTACAAAGTCATTAAGAGCGGTAAACCATGGACCCTTGAACCTATGAACCCCTTTGAACGCAGGCTGATCCACATGAGCCTCCAGAATGACAACAGGGTAACTACAAAAAGCGATGGTCAGGGAATTTACCGCAAGGTTACGATTATTCCGAATTCCTCAGGTCATTAATACATCATGTTTGATGAAACGATATGCGCACCGGCTACACCCCCGGTAAATTCATCACTCGCAATAGTGCGCATCAGCGGCCCCGGATCACTCGGGGCCGTTCAAATCATTTTTAATAACCAATCTAACATTGAAAATCGCAAAGCAGTTTATGGATCAATTATCGATAATGGCTCAATAATTGATGACGTGGTTCTTATCTATTATCGTGCCCCGGGGAGTTTCACCGGGGAGGATATGGTAGAGATCTTCTGTCATGGCAATCAATTTATAGTCCATCGAATTATCAGACTTTTAAACAGTATGCATATCAGGCTCGCTGATCCAGGTGAATTCAGCAGACGGGCGTTTCTCAATGGTAAAATGGGGCTCACTGAAGCTGAAGCCATAAACCAGGTAATAAGCGCACGGAGCGACTGGGAGCTTGATACTGCGATAAGACAAATGCACGGCTCACTCGCACGCATAATAATGGATATCAGGGAGCATGTAATTCAATTAAAGGCAGACATCGAGACCGGAATTGATTTTATTGAGGAAAAAATTGAATTTATTTCCAATGATGATGCAATAGTCATGGCCCGCTCAATCAATGATCTTATCACCGGTCTCCGCCGCCGATGTATGGCGGGGCAACGACTCTCTCATGGAATTGATATCGTGATTACCGGGAAACCGAATGTCGGCAAATCAAGCCTTCTGAACCTCATCCTGAACAAGGAACGTGCGATTGTATCTGATATACCGGGTACAACACGGGATATTATTCGAGAAAGCGTTCAAATCAATGGAATTCATATAAATCTAATCGACACCGCAGGAATTGATACTCCTTCAAATGAAATTGAAAAAATGGGGATTGAGCTTACCCACAAGAACATCGGAACAGCATCAATCATACTTTTTGTACTGGATGCATCGACCGGGATCAAAGAACAAGACCATCGCATCATGGAAAACATTCGGGGGAAAAAAACAATTTTTATCATCAACAAAATAGATGCCGCAGGGGCGGATAGTGTTGACGATATGACCAGGCAGTGTGAAATCCCTCCTGTGCAGATTTCCGCGAAAACTGGAGAAGGTTTCAAAAAGCTTGAAGATAGAATAAAGGAAATATTAAAGGATGAATGTATTGAGAGTTCCCAATCGTTCATTGCTGATTTACGCATTTTAAATCTTCTGGAAGATGCAGATACATCTGTTGGAAATATCATTCGGATCCTATCAGACAATGAACCGGCAGAAATTGCGGCATTTGAGATGCAATCCTTGCTTGATATTCTTGGCGATATTACCGGTGAAATAACCCCGGAAGATATTCTCAATTCAATTTTCAGCAGGTTCTGCATCGGCAAATGATACTGAACGATTAAATTATTGACAAATCATATAAAATAGGTATTATTATATTAAGAAATCTGTAAGGATTTTTAGTGTAATATATGAGTGCCGATAAACACAAAATCGATAAAACAAAAGAAAACATTCGTGTTGAAAAACTTGATGCAGACACTCGAAAAGAGCTTTTCGAGAGATTTGTCGACGCTGGAGGTAAGGTTGTATCCGACCGTGAAAAAAATCGTAACCTGGTAATCGACCGTGAAAAACAGCAGCAATACCGGGAAAGAATGGACAATCTTAAAAAAACATCGTCGGTACAAGGAAAGCAGCATGATGTAAACACACAAAAGCCGAAAGACCCGATGCCGACAGCCGTAGTCGACGATTTCTTTCAAAAATTTTTCAACAGGTTTCGTCTTAGATTAATGCTCAAGTTTAAACGAATTACACAGTTTAATGGTTATTATTTTAATAAATATTTTATAAAAAAATTCTATAGCTCTCACCGGCTCTCCATGATTGAAATTCAGCTTTTGTTTCTTGATATTTTTAAACAGGATTTGGTGGCCGGCAAGCGCACCATGGAACGTCTCGATGCTATGAAACCGTTGTATTTCGAGCTTATTGAATTGACTGCTCAAATATATGATGACAAGAAAACAGATGAGATTTTCCAGAATTATTTGAATTTTCCCAATACCCTCCAAAAAGTTTCCGCTTTGAAGGAACCTATACTGGATCTTTATAAAAAACTACATGTGCTGAAAATGTACGAAAACACAATCTATAACGCTTATGAAAAAGCCCTTGAAATTCAGACGATAATCCTTGGCAAAAATGCCCTCCCATTGTCATCAAACAAAAAAAAATTAAGAAAGAATCTGTATGATCTATTCTTTAAGCTCTACCCGAAGCTCCATCTGCTTTTTTGTTTTTATATTGGCAGGAAGATGAATGAACTTGATCCAGAAATCGACTCAATACTCAATATCGAGCAGACAGACCTTCCAGGCAACAGGATCACCAAGAAAGTTGAAAACACAGATACGGCACAAACCGAAGAAGAAAAAGAGATTAAAATAGAAGAAAAAACTGATGAACAAAAGAGTATCGAAAAAAATGAAACTGATGAAATAAAGCAGGGTCTGAGGGAAATGTATAAGCTCAACCTTCTCAAAATACGTTACGATTATGATAAGGCTGGGGAATATAAAATTTTGGAAGACAACGATAAGGCGCTGATTACATTTCTCCTTTTCGACGAATTTGAACGGGAATATTCATTTATACTTACGACAAATAAGATACAATTTAATGTAACGTTCGGCACTGACGGAAGGTCCAATTTTTCCGACCGATTATCAAGGATTTATGATGAAATACGGAAACCTTTGGAATATATTAAAACCTATGTGCAATGTGCTGAAGAGTACGAAAAAACTTTGATAGAGCATCACGGCGGTAATCAGCAGTATATAGAATATATGAAACGGGCTGATTCTTTAAAGAAAAAAAAGATTGAAACGAGCCGCATCGCGCGCATGTCAGTAAAGGCATTCATGGATCGAATAGCATCGGAATTGAAAATCCTGATTGATGACATGAATAGCGAGCAATTATATATCATCAATCCTCAGGATGAACTCAAATTTGATTCCCATATAGAGGGCCATAAAAAAATTCATAACAAAAAAATATATGAAGCTTTTTTTATTGTGTATTCATACGCACGGGCCCTTTCATACCGACTCGGTCCCGCTGGAGATCTTGCCGGATCTGGAGAGTTTGATGATAGTGATCAGCAAGAAGCAATAGTTGAACAAAAACAGTCCGAAGAAGAGAAGAAACCCATTGCTGACGAAGAGATGCAGCAAAAAACCGGACCAATCGTATCAACGAATGAAGAAAAAAAATCTGATCCTGGAAAGGAAGAGCAAAAAACGCTGATGGATGAACTTAACGATTTTTTGTAATTCTCTTCTGCCTCATCTCTTCAAGACGGTCAGATAAAATTTTATCACGGGAAGAGAGAAAATATTCATCACGATATGGGATTGATTTATGGCTAGCCGCAAGTTCATTTACATATTCACTGCTGAGGGGATCGTCCATTTTCTCATTTGAAGCAAGAGTACCCTCCCGTTTCGCCCCGAAAGCCGGTCCCCGGCCGACATGAAATCCAGCCAGCATAAGACCCATGCGTACCTGTGGTGCTGATGAATATGTTGTGAGTATACCCCCCGGAGCCATGACCCGATATTCTTCTTTGAAAAAATCGATGGTCCATAATTCCGGATTTTTGGAGGGGGAAAACGGATCATGAAAAATTGCATCGAAAACATTGTTATCAATGGCTTGAATTGATGTTCTACCGTCATCAAAAATTATTTTTATTCTTACATTGTCAGATTCGTACTCACCCTTATTGAATGCAATCTTCAGTTTTTCAAAAATGATGTCCCTTTGATCGTTAAAGAAGATATTGTTCAGGAAATGTTCATGTCGCTTCTCCTTTTCGAAGGATATGACCTCAAGATTTTTTTCCGGTGAATTCTTATTAAGCTCAACAAACGCGGCTACTATATTGTATCCGAGGCCGAAGCCCACATCAAGTATCCTGATTGTTTTTTTTTCTTTATGAAGAATGCGTGAAGGATACACATGCTTATGCAGGGATTCCTGGTAAGCCCCTGACAGTGTATGCATTGCCTGACCATATTCTTCCATGCGGACAGTGAGGGTGCCGTCTTCTGTTGAAATAAGGGAGATGTCGTTTGGTTCAATCATTGCATTTTTGTAGTTATTCAGTACAGAAACGTCAAGGAGTAAATTCTCAATTCTTTCCAGAAAAATTGATTCATGCATCTTTATGATTGTGCCTGGATAAAGACATCCTGGAAATAAATTTATCAGCGGCAATTATTGCAGCGCCTATTGATGAAGCATTTTTAGGCGCTTTTGAGAGTTCAAGCCGGCATGATGAAAGGCTTTGCGTGTGCAGTCTATTCTGGAGTTCTTCATTGAGTAATCTTATAATAATATCATTTCTGCTTATCAGTGGACTATTGATTGTTATATGGCCTGGATTAAACATGTTGATTAAGGAAATAAGACCGGATGCCAGCCAGCCCGCATAGTCGTAAAATATTTTTCTGACCGGTTCCGTAACGGCTATGGGAGGATCATTTTTTTTATGTACAGTTACGCCGGAATCAGATAAGGTTTTCATCAGCGCCAGTTCGGATGCGCGCGTTTCCCAGCACCCGTATTGTCCGCAACGGCACAGGACCCCGTTTGCTTCGACGGGCATATGTCCGACTTCGCCCGCAAAACCGTCGCCGCCGGTGAATATTTCACCATTGATAATTATCCCCGCCCGAATGCCGGACCGTATCCGTAGGCAAATGGCGGCTTTTTCTTCAGGATGATGCATGATCTCGGCAACGGCAAGCATGTTGGCTACATTATCGCAAAACACCGGGACCCCGGTAATGGCGCTCAACATATTTGAGAAATCCACCTTCTGCCATTCTATGTACGGGGCATGGATGATAATGCCTTTGTTATCTACTATTCCAGGAATAGCACAGCCGATACCAACGAATGAATAATGCACAGGGGCGCATTGGGAAATCAGCTCCTTCAAACGTACTCTGATGACTTTCAAAACATTTTTCGTCGAGAAATCTGATATTTCAACGGTTTCAGATATCAGTACTTTTCCGTAAAGATCGGTAATGACACATTCAATCTCATCCGTTTCAATGGTTAAGCCCGCGGCAATGCCGGCATGCTCCGCGAATTTTAGTCGTATAGGCTTGCGGCCGCGCAGGGTATTTCCTGTTCCAAGTTCCAGAACGAGTTTATCTTCAATCAGCTCTGCAACAATAGCAGATACCGTCGCCTTGGTCAGTCCTGTTGAGGCATGGAGTTCAACACGGGAGATTTCTTCAGATTCGATGATTTTTTCCAGGATCAATCGTCTGTTTGCGAACCGCATATGCGTGTGGAGAAATCTTTTACTTAACAGGTCCATGTTCATTCGCCCTCATGCGTGTTGCCGCATTTTAATATGGATTATACTTTATACGTGCCCCTATGGTCAGCAGAAGGCAACAGGTTAGTTTTTAGTTGTAAATATACATTCCATGTCATTCCTGTAAAGATGGGAATCCATAATTCACGTCTAGCGAGAAGGATTCCCGCCTGCGCGGGAATGACATATTTTTAGCTCAATGAATGATTACCCCCGAAAAATGAGGCTTACATTTCCAACTGATTTTTTTAAATTTGCACTTGACAGAATGTAATTAGTTTACAATCTAAACTAATTGCATCTGACAGTCAAGAACAATGAAATATTTATTAGACAGCAATAAGGAGATTATGTATGCATAAAATACGTGTTGGTGTTGCATGTCTCGGGCGTACTACTTTTGATGTACAAGCGGCGCGCGAACTCTTCAGTAAAACGATAATCCAGCTTCAGGATATCCCCGAGGTGGATTGGATAATAGAAAAGGACCTGATTATAGAAATTGCCGATGCCGAAGCCGCGGTCCGGAAGTTTAATGCTTCACAATTGGACGGCCTTATTGTCATCAGCGGTACCTTCCATCTCGGGCATCTGGCCCTCATATTCAACAGGGAAATCAGCAAGCCGCTTATGCTGTGGGCATACAACGAACTCCCGTACAACGGAGGGAAGATCAGGCTTAATTCGGTATGCGGGGTCAATCTCAATGCATCAAATCTTTACAAGGCCGGGAATGATACATACTTCTGCCATATAGGCGATGAAATCAATATGGAATGGCTTACCTCAGTCCGCATGAAGGCCGCTCTGCATGGCGCCAGAATCGGCCTTGTGGGTTCACGGGCCCATGGTTTTTTTAATCTGGCTGCGGATGAACTCAGGGTTTTAAATGAATCCGGAACAATGATTGACTATTATTCGCCGACCGAACTGTGGGACGCGCAGCCCGACAAAAAAATTTCCGCTGAAATGCAGAAATCCGTTACATCAAAATTTGATTGTTCCGGCGTAAGCCCCGAGCAAGTCGCCAAAGTTGCCGACCTTGCAGCAATCCTGAAAGAATTTTATAATAAAAATAATTTATCAGCCCTGGCTATCCGCTGCTGGCCGGAATTCGCCGCCCAGTACGGTATTTCGCCCTGCGCGGCAATGTCCCTTCTGCAGTCTGATGATTATCTGCTTGCATGCGAAGGCGATGCGGAAGGCGCCATGTCGATGCTGGCATGCAGGGCCGCGGGAGCGAAGACTCCGTTTCTTGCCGACCTTTCCCAGGTCAATCTGGCTGAGGATTTTGCCCTGATGTGGCATTGCGGTGTGGCCCCTGTCAACCTCTGGGACGGCGTATGTCAGTGTTCCCTTGACACATATTTTGCCGGGGGTAAGGGCGTTACGGCAGACTTTGCCATGAAATCCGGTGAAGTGAGTCTGCTGCGGATTGATTCAGCCCGTGGTCAGACCAGGCTCTTCATGGCGCATGGACAGGCTGAAAACATCGACAAGAATCTGAAAGGCACATACGCAAAAGTCACTTTCGACAAACCTTTAAAGCAATTGCTCGATACTGTTGTATACAACGGCATTGCCCACCATGTCTCAATGGTGTACGCAAATCATTTGAACGCATACAGGATTTTTGCCCGCCTGATGAAATGGCAGGTCATAGAATGATGAGTTAGATAGCAAAACAGTCCCGCCGAAAACACGGGAAGTGTGTGAAAAGCTGACCGGTGTGCATTATGAAAAACTGTGGGACCCTCAATCAATTCTGCATGTCAGCAATACAAAATCATAAGGACTGAATTATGAAAACTGTGAATACATTCGAATCAATACGTACACTCAATCCTCATATAAATATAAAACCTATAGATGATGAATCTTTCAGGAAATATGGAAGAGTTATTGAAGGGTATGACTTCACACCAATAATCATTTTTCTTGATAGTAACAGCACAATTCCCGATGATGGAAATGTTTATGTGCCGTCCGTGGAAGAGTTGGAAAAGCTGCCTGTTTTCATTTCTGTGGAAAAAGAAATATACGGCTCCAGCTCAGTGCAGGCCGGCTATTGCAACGGCCGCAATTCCACTTTAAATGGCCTTGAATATCACAAGAGCAGTGAAATCAATATTGCAGCTACGGAAGCAGTGCTTCTACTTGGCGATGTCAGGGACATTTCCGATGATTTTCAATACGATTCAGAGAAAGTTGAGGCATTTTATCTTGAGGCTGGACAGGCCATCGAGATGTACGCGACGACATTGCATTTTGCGCCATGCAAAGTGCATGCAGGCGGATTCAAGGTTGCTGTTCTTCTCCCCAAGGGGACCAATCTGCAATTATCTGAAAAGCCCGCTGATAATTCCG
>JBFZEZ010000192.1:0-5522 GCA_041306585.1 Spirochaetota bacterium
ACCTTGCAATCAGCAATGATGAAATTGTATCGAGCGATTGCATCGACAACGATCATTCCTCAATCTATGATTCCTTGCTCACTCTCAACAGCAATCCATATAACGAAAGCCATTTCTTCAGGATTTTCTCCTGGTTCGACAATGAATGGGGCTATGCCAACCGGCTTGTCGACCTGCTTAAAAAAATTTCAGTGTGATCCCCTGCGGAACCCGATTCCCTCGGAAAGTCCCCTGTTCGAAAATTATTTCCCGACCGATTAAATGATTAACCCGAAAAATAAAATGCTCCCTTTTCAGGAAACAAATATTGATTAATATTGACTAATTATGCACCATTTACGATATATATACTAAGGGCTTTGTACAAATAAAATCCTTTCCATGCGGATATTTTCATGCTCTACGGAATACATACATGAAAAAAGGATCCTTGTATTATCCTATTGATGGATTCATAATCAGCATACTGCATATTGTATGCGGACACAAAATCGTGTTTGCCGCTCTGCTGCTATTTCCAATACACCCGGCGCTCGCCGAGCAGATGAACCTGGATTTACAACAAAAAAACGGCATGAATACGGCTGTCACGGATGATACGTCAGCCACCGGAGAGTCAGGTACCAAATGGGACAACAAAATCAATTTTTTCATTGAACTTGAGAATTACATGAACACATACACGGAGCAGGAATTCAAAGATATATTTAAAAAAAACGAACTCAGATTCAACCTCACATCCAAGGTCGGCACCTATACAACCTATTTTCAGATCGACATGAATGCATACATGAATTTCCATGTTTTTTCAGACCTCGTCAATCCCAATTACGCTTATTCAGACAGCGCCCTATCATATGGAAGAAACCTCAGGCTTTCAGGCGATTCCTATGAAATTAATTTTCAAAACCTTTTCCTGAACCTTGAAATCAAGGAATTCAGATTCAGGGCGGGAAACCAGATTTTCAACTGGGGGACAACGGATGTTTTCAATCCTACATCATCGTTTAACCCGAATGACCTGAGGGAGTTCCTCTTTAAAGACGATGATGAAGCAAAGCAGGGGATTCCCGCATTCTCCACCTTAATCATGTTTGGCGGGGATTCAGTGGAGTTTGTTGTCGCTCCGGTGCATGTGCCGATTATCATCCCTGAACCCGGCAATTTCTGGGGTATGCATTACCGCCAGGGGCCATTCCCGGTTACAATTGAAGACCCGCAGGAACTCCCTGTTACACTGGAAAATATCGCGGTGGGGTGCAGGTTTGCAAAAAACATATCGGGTGTGGATATGTACTTTTCCTATTTCCACGGCCCTGATATCGAACCGCACATGCGTCCGATAGCGACAAAACTTATACCAAATCATCCGATATCGATTGCAGTCCGTCCGGAATCATACATAATCGACAAATTCGGATTCGCCCTCAACAAGGCAATTGATACATTCACCATACAGACCGAAATCGCCTATTCCCCGAATAAGACCGGGGTCATCGATCAAAAAACCACAACCTCGGTAAAACTCCCCTTCGACATTGAAAGGGGGCATCATATATCATATTCTGCAGGATTAAACTGGTTTATACCGCTCGACGACTGGATCCCGAAACACCAGGGGGATTCCCTCATCACTGCCGAATGGTTTCAATCTGTATATATCAACCAAAAAATAATAAAGCCAATCCTCACCGACATACTCATTCTGCAGGCCCGCGATACCCTCCTCAACAGCCGCTTCACTATCTCTTTCACGGCGATGGTGAATGTTATTGATGTCGGATACATTCTCACGCCGATGCTCGAGTACACGTTCGATATCGGGCTTGCACTGAACGCCAGCTATTCACATATATCAAGCAACTCGAATGATTTGTTAACATCCTACAAAAATAATGATATATTTACTATAAGGATACGCTATGAATATTAAGCGGTTATTCACATATGTCACTGCGGGCTGCATGCTCATCATTCTTTCCTGCGGGATATCAAAAACTGATGATGTTCAAGTGACCGGTTTTGTCGACACATCCGCAGCTGTAGTACATGGACCGATTATTGTCCTCATTACCAATACTGACGATGTCGAGCAGGTTCAGAATGATCCCGTCAATTCCGTGATATCCATGATCAATGTTGCCCCGGGCGGCCGCTTTAATATCGATCTCGCATCCCTCGGCATCAAACCGGATGCAGTAATCCATTTTATTGCATTTGTGGACAACGATTACTCAGGCTCCATCCCGATGCCCACCCCCGGCGATTACATCGGCTACTACATCGACCCTGCCACACTCCAAACCGGATATGCCGCATCATCCAAAAAAAATATCACGATTAAAGTCAACCGGCTCGTATATGATTATTCCGCTTCGATTGAAGGGACCGTACTGGGAAACGATGAGGGACCGGTCACCCTTGTGGCTTATGCAGGGCCCGTTGCTTCAATGAATTTTTCCAAACTCGACCTCGACAATATCATGGGTTATTCCCGTTTTAATAAATCAGCAACCCCCTGTTATTACCGCATAAGCATAATGCCGTACGGCAAAAACCTCCCTATTCAAAATGTCAGCATCATCGGATTCATCGACAAAAATGAAAACGGGATCCCGGATCACGGGGATAAAATCGGATATTATAAAGGCGCAAATAATATGCCCGGCGCAATTACTATCAACGGCGGTGTAGTATACGATATCGATATAGAATTTCTCCAGGTGATCCCGGAATCATCCGGCATTGCGATCAGCATTGAGGGAAATTTCAATCCCCCGGCCGGATACAGCGAATCATCCCCCCCGATATTTATCCTTGTTGCAAAAGCCGAAAACCCGCAGGATGTATTTGAAAATCCCATTGAGACCATCCAATCATTTCAGCTCGTCGCAGCCGGTGCAAACACTTTCTCCATTGATCTTTCATCAACCGGGCTCGCCCCCGGGGACAAGGTTATGGTGATTGCACTCTGGGATAAAGATTATGCCGGAGGGTTCCCCAGCCCGACCCCGGGCGATGTGCTGGGATATTATGTAAACGCAAAGACATTAGATTTTACTCCGGCGCTGGCTGCGGGGATAAATACATTCTCTCCAGTTGGAGATTGGAAATTTGATGTTAATAAAACCATGTATAACTTCACGGCTTCGGTGCAGGGGCAGATCCAGGACGATGAAGCGGGGAATCTGGTGATCGTCGCATATGCGGGGGGTTTGGAGAACCTCGATCCGTCGAATATCGATATCGACAAAGTTGTCGGATTCGCAAAGGTCAGCAAACCGGCCGGAAACTATAATTACACTGTATCGATAATGCCTTTCGGATATAACGTCCCGATACAGGACGTGCTTATGATGGCGTTCCTGGATAAAAACAACAGCGGGATGCCCGATGCCGGGGACCGCGTAGGCTATTATCGCGCTCCCGACCATATGCCTCTTACAATATCAATAAACGCAGGGGAGACAAAGGGCATTGATATCCAGATAACCAAAAAAATATATAATTATATATCATCCATGCGACACAAACTCAATTCGGCAAGTCATCCAAGCGGTCTTACATCGGGAAAAAACCTTATCGCTATTACAGTACATGAGGATGGAGTAAATCTGAATGCCGGTACGTTCAATCCTGATTATGTCCTCGGCATGGCACATCTTTCTTATAATACCGTTTCAAATTATATATATAATTATGACCTCTACAATTTTATCGATGAAGATATTTCCATCCCCGGGAACCTTAAAGTTAATGTATATGTATTCATGATCTATGACAGCAATGGCAATCATATTCCGGAGAGCGGGGAAGAGCTTGCCGCCTATTGGCAGTGGATATTTTTAATAGGAAATATTCCAAAGACCTTTTCTTTAACGCTGAACAGCACAAATACCCTTTCGAATCCGGATAATGTCCGATTTATCGGCAGACAGATACCCTGATTAAAATCGTTTTTTATGTTATAAATTACATTTTTTACAACATATTTTATGCAGTAATTGACATTTTTGACAACATACTTTATGCTTGAAAAATCATTGTCAGCTGGATAAAAAAATGTATCGATTAGCATATCTGGATTTATTAAATTGGAAAAATATTGATTCCCGAAAACCCTTACTGGTGCAAGGTGCGCGACAGGTTGGAAAAACATACCTGTTAAAACAATTCGGGGAAAAAGAATATGATGATTGCGCTTATTTTAACTTTGAGGAAACCCCACAGCTTTCCACACTTTTTGAAGGGGACTTGTCTCCACAAAAATTAATAATGTCCCTGGCTGCTTTTCAAGGCAGGCCCATTACTCCGGAAAAAACCCTTATATTCTTTGATGAAATACAGACATGCCCACGGGCGCTAACGAGTCTGAAATATTTTTGCGAAGAAATGCCCCGGCATCATATAGTTGCAGCCGGGTCATTATTGGGTGTGCGGATCGGAAAATCATCCAGTTTCCCGGTGGGCAAGGTCAGCTTTCTCTCAATGTATCCCTTGAGCTTTTTGGAATATCTGAGGGCTATCGGCGAAGAAATGCTGATAGAACTTCTTTTAAAGAATACGTCCCTTGACCCGATACCCGAAATCTTACATGAAAAACTGAGCGGTTTGCTCAAGATCTATCTTTATAATGGTGGTATGCCGGAAGTCGTTAACACGTACATACGGACCAATGATTTAACCGCTACCCGGGCGATACACAAGGAAATTATTCGGGCTTATGAGAGAGATTTTTCCAAATACTCAACAGCCACCGAAGCGGTACGGGTATCGGAAATATGGCGCTCAATTCCATCACAACTTGCCCGGGAGAACAAGAAGTTCAAATATAGCATGGTAAAAAAATCAGGGCGCGCAAGTCAGTTTGAATCAGCCATCGAGTGGCTGCGAATGGCAGGGCTCGTTTACACTGCGGTTAATGTAACAGCCCCGCGTCTTCCCCTTGCGGGATACGAAGACACTGTACGGTTCAAGGTCTATATGGTGGACTGTGGGCTCCTGGGGGCAATGCTGGATTTACCCTCTCGTGACATTGTTATGGGAAACCTGATATTTTCCCAATACCAGGGGGCCTTCATGGAAAACTTCGCGGCAACTATATTTGCCCGGAAAAATGAGGGACGTCTTCATTACTGGATAAGTGAGGGTATTGCGGAAGTTGATTTTCTTATTCCTGCTGAAGATAAGATCCTCCCCCTCGAAGTGAAAAGCGGGATGAACCGGAATGTAAAAAGTCTCCGTGTTTTTGCGGAAAAATTCAAACCAGCCCGTATTTACCGGACATCTCCCCGCAATTTCTATTCCCATGATGATTTTGTGAATATTCCGCTGTATGCGATAGAGCTTTTCCCGGATCTACGATAAGAAGACCTCCGCTGCAGCGAGGAACAACGCCTTGACGTTGTTCCCCCTATGAAAGGCCGGTAGACGCAACCGCTATCGCCTCCTTTGCCCGGACGCGTTTTGACTGCCATTCCGGGATACACTTCCTTTTCCGGCTGGATAGGGAAGCTGTGGGC
>JBFZEZ010000193.1:0-3559 GCA_041306585.1 Spirochaetota bacterium
GTTCTCATATCAATTTCATAGGTATCATCAAATCGTGAGATGGTCCCCACTGTCAGGTAATTGATCTTGAGGTCCAGGGGACTCCCCATCATGACATCAGGGGAGAGTAGACCGAGCTGGACCTTGATGAGGGCATCCATGTATTGACTGATCGCTTTGGGGTCGCGCACGTCAAAACGCTTGACTCCGGTGAATGTTTTTTCCAGCGACTTTGAAACTGCTCCCCCGACCTTCTCTTTCTCTGCCGCCTCGGTAATCGTATCGTCCACCGGGGAAACAGCCAGTTTTATTTTTTCTTCCTGGGAATACAGAATGATGGAAGCCATGAATAAAAATAATAGTAACGCTGCATACTTTTTCATATCACCCCCCCAGTCCGGCGATCCACGATTTTAAAAGCACCCGCTCCGGGCAATCGGGCCTCAGGCTGAGATATTTTTTATAATATTGAAGGGCCTTCACTTTATCGTTCAGTCTGATATCATATAAAATCGCAAGATTCTTATAGGCGACGGCGAAAGCAGGATCAATAGCGACAATTTTCATCAATGCATTTTCAGCTTCGCCGGCATTGCCCAGAACATTATAAAGGACGCCGAGATTGTTGTAGGCCATGATATGCTGCGGGTCTTTTGCCACAGCCATGGTATACTCGGCAATCGCCTGGGCAAACTGGTTCTTTTTATAATACACATTTCCCATTTCGAAATGGGCAGGTGCGTAATCAGGGTTTATGTCCAGGGCTGTTGCCAGTTCCTGAAAAGCTTCGTTATATCTGCCTGCCTCACAATAGCTTTTACCGAGAAGATAATGCCCCTTGTTCTGATTGGGCTGAAATTTTACCGCCTGCCAGGATGATTTCATTGTCCCCGCAACATCCCCCTTGGCAGATTGAAGTTCGGCGATTTTTGTATGAATAACGGCCCTGTCAAAATCGGTCCCGGCATCTTCAAGGGACTCTGCTAATTTCACAAGTTCCTTATTTATAGCTGATTTTCCGGCTTTTTTTGACTCATCTTTCAGTATATCGCTTTTTTTACACGAGTGAAGTTGCAGCATTAATAATGCGCATGCAAGTATGCAGGGTATGTTTTTTATCATAATCGTCCCTTTTCTTCATCAATTTTTTTCATTGAAGCCGGCAGTTGCCTGTATACCTGATAGGTATTTTTCAAGAAACATCCTTGTGGCCCAGCGGAAAAATATAATTGTATACCGGGCGCCGGCGCAATATGCACCAGCCATGAAAACAAGATGGGAGAGGCCATATGTAGCAGGTCCTCCGATGACCGCGATGAGGGGTTTACCGGTTTTGAATGCGATAAACCCCAAAAGACCGACCATAGGCCAACCGAGAATGTAACTGAATCCCATCAGAAAAATTCCAAATATAACGCGCGGTCCCGGTTTTTGCGTGAACATTGAAAGATCAGCCCGTTCTTCCAGTGCACACCGGGCAAATTCAGTTTTAGCCACTTTTCGTGCAATCGCTGTTCCAATCTTCACACATGCCGTCCTTTTGGTAATTGCTCATTTTTTATTAAATCATTGTCTCCTAACTTACCATGAAGGGCAATAAAAAAATCTTGACAAAATGTCAAATCAGGGAAAAAAAATGGAACGATATGTAAGCACACAGGAAAAAAAGCATTATGAAAGAAAAAAATACCGCCGTTATCATTGGCGAAGGCGACGTCCCGATCATAGATATCATCAGGGTCGCACGCGGCGAAGCAGAAGTAGTAATCTCATCCAATCCCTCATTTCGCACGCGAATGGAACAATCAAAAAAAATGCTCCACCAGGCCATGGATAACTGCATACCGGTGTACGGTGTCACTACGGGCTATGGAAAGTCATGCGGTAAACGCCTGGCACGCGAGGTGGCGCTCAAAAACGGCGAGCACCTCCTCCGTTTTCATGGATGCGGCACCGGGACCCCTATCAACACTGCGGCCGTGAGATCAGCGATGATGTCGCGTCTCCTCTGCCTGTCACGCGGATATTCCGGGGTTTCGATGGGTCTTCTCGACCAGATCGCCGCGTTTCTCAATAAAAATATAACACCTGTAATTCCATGTGAGGGTTCTGTTGGGGCCTCGGGCGATCTTACCCCGATGTCGTATGTTGCAGCCGCCCTGACAGGTGAACGTGATGTATTCTACAACGGGAAAAGAATGCCGGCCGCTATGGCCATTGAGGAAGCAGGACTTACAAAATACGTATTTGAACCGAAGGAACCCCTTGCCATTATTAATGGCACAGCGGCAATGACCGGAATCGCCCTCATTGTCATCGACCGTGCGAAACGCATCATAGACTCTTCAATTATTGCCTCGGCCCTGGCCATACATGCCATGAAAGGGAATGTGCGCCATTTCCATCCGACAATATCAAGTGCAAAACCTCATCCGGGACAATCCGTGGTGGCAGGTAGACTGGTTGAGCTGCTGGAGACGCAAGGGTCTCACTCGGAACTTCAATCCGGGGAATTGGAATCTCTCCAGGACCCCTATTCGTTACGGTGCTCGCCTCAGATAGTGGGTGTCCTTGTGGATGCCCTGCAATGGATAAACACATGGATCGAAATCGAAGCAAACAGCAACAATGATAATCCCATATTCGACCCGGACAGCGGTGAAGTGCTCATGGGGGGGAATTTTTACGGCGGACATGTGGTTTTTGCAATGGATTCCCTCAAAACAGTCCTTGCTTCAGTGGCGGATATGGCTGACAGACAGATGGCGCTGATGTGCAATCCGAATGTAAACAGGGGCCTGCCCGCGGATCTTGTCAGAAACAGCGGAGAAAAACTGTACAACCATGGGTTCAAAGCGATGTCGATCGCCACATCAGCCCTTGCAGCCGAGGCCCTCAAATGCACCATGCCGGCAGGGTCATTCTCGCGGTCAACTGAATCGCACAACCAGGACAAGGTGAGCATGGGGACAATTGCAGCGAGGGACGCTGAGCGCGTGAGTGAACTTGTTGAACGCACAATTGCAATCGAAATCATCGCTGCTGCCCAGGCCTGTGAAATAAGGGGGAATGTTCAGACGCGTCCCCGGATAGCCGGACTTGTCAAAAAAATCCGATCACTTGTTGAACCGACAATTGATGATCGCCCCATGGACAGCGATATTGAAAAAATCCGGGACGCCATAGAGCATTCCGATTTATTTTTGTTATGACCCCGCTCCTTCCTGATGGGAGATAGCGCTATACATGCGGCAACCGGCCGCGAGGACGCCATGGGAAAAAATTTTAATACAGCAGTCATTGCCGGAGTTGAACGACTTGCGGCATGGGCTGATCTCCTCGATGACATCAATGTATTTCCAGTTGCGGATGGAGATACCGGAAGAAATCTGCTTATCAGTCTGACACCCCTCAGGGGATATAACGGACCTTCATTCGACCTGAAAAAATTACTCATGTCAGCCCGCGGCAATTCCGGAAATATTGCCGCACAGTTTTTTCATGGCTTTCTTTCAGCCGGCTCTTTCGATTCCCTCCCAGAGGCTGCGCGTAAAGGGCGGGATTCTGCGTGGAATGCTGT
>JBFZEZ010000194.1:0-3353 GCA_041306585.1 Spirochaetota bacterium
AAATGCGGCCTTCCGACTGCACCCCCCTTTGCTTCCTGTTCAACCTCTTCAATAGTAATATTAATACCAAACTTATTAAGATCATCAACCATCCTGGATGCCCTGGTGTCCCGTAGAATATTGAGCCCATGGAGCACTTCCCTGAGACGGACATTTTTATGATCGATATAAAGGCCGACCAGATGAAGTGATCCGGAGGGATAGTCGATACTGAACTCAATGCCAGGGATAAGGTCGAAGTCCCGGGTGCGGGCATACTTAATCCCATCCGTCAGGCCGTCGATTGTATCATGATCAGTAATCGCGATAGTTTCCACCCCGTTATTTCGTGCGTAATCAATCAGTTCTCGGGGGGTTAATATGCCATCGGACGCTGTCGTATGCGTGTGAAGATCAATTTTTTTCATGATTTCATTTCAATGATAGATTGCAAATAGTCAACTTAAAAATTCGATGGAGGAATCGCATTAGGTCAATTTTCAGGGGTAATCATTTACTCTTCAAAAATATGTCATCCCCGCGCAGGCGGGGATCCTTAATTCGCGTCTAGCGAGAATGGATTCCCGTCTTCACGGGAATGACATGGATAGTTACCCGTTGAAAATGACCTGTTACGAGAAATCACCGGTTCATCTTCAAAAAATGCTTTACTTATTTGAATTATATTCTGTTATGTTCAGATTATTATTTTAGTTTTTCAGGAGCAGCAGATGTTTGTTGGATTTGATATCGGGGGAACGTCGATCAAAGGGGTCATTATTGACAAAAGCGGGAAATTTTTAAGCTTCCGGGAAGAAGAAACACCCAGGAATCTCAAGGACTTTGAGAAAACAATCTATCAGATGGTTGAAAATATTGCAACCTCCGCATCGGTATCGAAAATAGATGTGCAGGCGATCGGCATCGGCACCCCCGGAACAATTGACAAAAAAAAGGGGATCGTTTTAAAGAGCGCAAACATTCCCATGTTCATCAAATACCCACTATGCAAAAATATTGAAAAAATCACCGGCTCACGGGTCATCCTCGCGAATGACGCAACAGTTGCACTCATCGGAAGCTGGTGGAAAGGCAACATGAGCAAATATAAAAACTGGGTCCTGATCACCCTCGGTACCGGAATCGGAGGCGGGGCCATCATCGATAACAAAATATATGACGGCACAAGCGGAAATGCCATGGAAGTCGGCCATATGACAATCGAATATGACGGCAAAGAATGCGCCTGCGGAAATCGGGGCTGTTGGGAACGTTATGCCTCAGCATCCGCCCTTATCGAATTGACACAAACGTATTTCAAAGACTATACAACATCGACACTTGCTGACGCCATTAAAAACGACGGGCTCAATGCTGAGATCATCTGCCGTGAAGCAGTGAACAAGGATGAACTGGCACGAAAAGCAATAGATGAAATCGCGTCCTATATCGGGATCGGCGTGGCCAACCTTGTCAGTATATTTAACCCGGAAGCGGTACTAATCGCCGGTGGACTTTCCAATGCCGGTAAACTTCTGATACCGACAATCAAAAAAGTCGTAAATGAAAGGACCCAACCCGGCCTCGGGGAGGAGATCGAGTACCTCACCCTCAAGGACCAGGCCCAGATCCCTGCGCTAGGCGCGGCAAAAATTGCAATGGATTCAACGAACTCCCTCAAATAAGGAAATACCGATGGAAACCGAACTGAACGACATCCAGAAAGAAGCAGAACAATCGATAGCCGCAGCGCAGACAAAGGATGAAGTGGAAGAGATTCGGATAAGGGTGCTCGGAAGAAAAGGATCGCTCACCCTGATGCTGCGTTCCCTTGGCGAACTCCCCCCTGAACAACGCGGCCCGATGGGAAAAAAGGCCAATGAAGTAAAAAAGGCCATTGAGACCGCCCTCGATGAAAAAATTGAACAGCTGAAGTCGGCCCAGGGCGATCGGCTCATCAAAGATGAATGGATCGATGTAACCCTCAACAAGAAAGGCGCTGTCCAATCTTCGTCAGTCGGCAGGTTACACCCGATATCACAAATCCAGTACGAAATCGAAGACATCTTCATATCGATGGGTTTTCAGATACTTGACGGCCCAGAGGCTGAAACAGAGCATTATAATTTCGAAGCATTAAATATACCCGCACACCATCCGGCACGCGATATGCAGGACACTTTCTGGACAGAGGATGGAAACCTCCTCCGGACCCATACATCCGCCATACAGGTTCGGGGAATGGAAAAAATACACCCCCCCTTCAGGATCGTCGGCCCCGGCCGCGTATTCAGATACGAATCGACCGACGCCTCGCATGAAAATACATTCTATCAGGTTGAAGGAATGATGGTCGACAGGGATATATCTGTCGCCCACCTTATATTCGTAATGAAGGAACTCCTCAGGAAAATTTTTCACAGGGACGTTACAGTCCGCCTGCGGCCGGGATTCTTCCCTTTTGTCGAGCCCGGTTTCGAGCTCGACATCAACTGCCTCATATGCGGGGGAAAAGGCTGCAGCGTATGCAAACAGAGCGGATGGGTTGAACTCCTCCCCTGCGGCCTGGTGCATCCGAATGTCCTCAGGCACGGCAACATCGATCCGGAAAAATGGTCCGGTTTCGCATTCGGGCTCGGGCTTAACCGCCTTGTCATGATGCGCTACGGCATCAACGATATCCGTCATTTCCTGAGCGGGGACATCCGCTTTCTGCAGCAATTCTAATTCGGGGGCTTTCAAATGTGGCTTTCCTTAAATATTATTTCAAAAATAGTCGACATACAAGGGCTGACACCCGAAGAGATCGCGCTAAAACTCACGATGTCAACCGCTGAAATTGATTCGATAGAATACGTAAACAGGCATCTCTCCAGCGTTATAACCGCCAGGGCTCTTGATGTTAAACCGCATCCTAACGCCGACAAACTGACCATTGTCGATGTCGATACCGGCAAAGAAAAATTACATATTGTATGCGGGGCCACCAACCAAAAAAAAGGGGACATCGTCGCACTTGCGCCGGTAGGTACAAAATTCAGCGAAGAATTTGAAATCAAGAAAACAAAAATACGCGGTGAAGATTCCTGCGGAATGCTCTGTTCCGAGAAAGAGCTCGGCTTCTCTGACGAACACACCGGCATACTCATCCTCCCGAACAATACGCCCCTCGGCGTCCCCCTGTCCGAGTTATATGAAGGCTGGTGCGATGTCCGTCTTGAAATTGACAACAAATCCATAACACACCGCCCTGACCTGTGGAGTCATATGGGGTTCGCGCGGGAAATCGGGGCCCTCTTCGGCCGGAATGTAACAGACCCGGTCGATTATTCAGTTACGAAAACATTCAAAGACTCCGAAAAACTGACGGTGAG
>JBFZEZ010000195.1:0-2680 GCA_041306585.1 Spirochaetota bacterium
TTCTGGGGATGTCCTGGTTTTTAACGATGCAAAAGTTATCCATGCGCGTATAAATTGCTTTCGTGGATCAGGGGGAGCCGTTGAGGTCGTCCTTATTGAAAAAAAATCGGAAATTGAATGGAAAATTATTTCCAATAGGACTGCCAGGTTATCGATTGGGGAAAAACTGCATACCGTAAAAGACAAAGGAGTATCCCTTGAAATAACAGGAAAAAAAGAGGGTGTACTTTTAATCAAATCAAATTGTCCGCTGACCCCGTCCTTACTGGAAACCATAGGGGAGGTACCGCTCCCTCCCTATATTAAACGAAAATCCACCACTACAGATTCTGAACGTTACCAGACAGTATATGCCAAAACAACAGGCGCTGTGGCTGCACCAACGGCCGGGCTCCATTTCACCCGCGATTTACTCGATTCGATAGAGCGTATGGGGGTTTCCATTGTTTTATGCACACTCTTAGTATCTTGGGGGACCTTTCAGCCGGTACGTGATAATGATTTAAGCAAACATCTAATGCATAGTGAGAAATATCTTCTATCACCGGAAGCTGCTGAAATAATCAATGCAGCCCGTGGGGAGGGACGCCGGATTATCGCAGTGGGAACAACATCCCTCAGGGTGCTTGAAAGTACCCTTGACGGGACAAGGAATGTTCCCGGCCACGGGGAAACAGATATTTTTATATATCCTCCAAAAGAAGTAAAATCAATCGATGCCCTTATAACAAATTTTCATACGCCTCACTCGACCCTCCTCATGCTTGTATGCGCATTCGGGGGATATGATCTTATGATGAAATCTTACCGTGAAGCTGTTGAGCAACGGTACCGGTTTTTTTCATATGGCGATTCGATGATAATTTGTTAAACAATATTACCTGCTTGACAAAACATCGATCACTCATACTATCACATTATTTCAATCGTTTGCAGGTTGTTTTAATGCTCGTACGGGAATTTAGCGAAATTTTATACAAACTGTATCCCCTGAATATACAGGAACCGTATGATAACGCCGGCGGTCAGATCGTTTTTGGTGACTCGAATATTAAGGGGATCCTTCTTTCCCTTGATGTCGACGATCATGTAGTTGATGAGGCAATACATAAAGACTGCAATGTTATCCTGGCCCATCATCCTGTGTTTTTCAAACCCTTGCGAACGATAAATATCGATAACCCCCGTTCCCGCCTGGCGATCAGGATCATTGAAAACAAGATCAGCGTTTTCGCGGCACATACGAACTATGACAAGTTGTGCTATCCGGAATTGGGCGGCTTTTGGGGGCTGCACAACATGAGGGTCCTTTTATCAACGGGGGTCCTTCCCGATGGCACAGTGACGGGATTCGGGGTCGCGGGGGAACTCCCTCAAGTCATGAGATTGAAGGAATTATTGGCTTTTATCAAGAAAAAGCTCGGCACTGATTTTATCATCTATTGTGGTAATGAGCTCAGAGCGATAAAAAAAATTGCTTTTATGAACGGAGCCGGCGGCAGTGCAATTGAAAAAATCATAATAGGTAATGATGTGGACTGTATCATAACCGGGGATGCCGGCTATCATCATTATGCCTATGCTGTGGAACACGGAATTTCAGTGATTGATGCAGGACATTTTGGAACAGAACGAATTCTTCTGAATTTTTTGAAGGATGATATACTTGAATGCTTGACAAAAAAAAATTCAGACCCTGCTATTGTGCTATATATTGCAGAGTCGGAAACGAATCCAATGAAAGTGTACTTATAAAATGAATAATGAAATAAAAATAATGACTGACCTTCAAAGATATTGGGACCGGATATTAAACGGCAAAAATGAAATTGAGAAAGGTGAAATTGCGGTCGCCTTATCTGAAAAAAAATTGAATGAAAGCATAAAAATACTCGAAACCGACAAGAACGTCATAATTCATAAAAAAAGCAGTATTAAGCAGAATGAAATCGATCTCGCGGAAACTGATGAAAAAATTGTCAAACTGGAAGCCCGAAGAAACATTGTTAAAAGCGAAAAGGAACTCAAAGCCATTGACAACGAGACGACGACAATGAAAGCTGAACGCGGGAGGATTGAAGAAGTGCTGATAGCAGCCATGGATGAACTTGAATTGAAAGAAAAAAATGTCGCTGCACTATCATCCGAAACAGCTGAATTGAAAGCAAAACTTGCAGCGGACCGCGAAGCATTCAAGCAGAATAAGGAAAAATACGAAGGAATCATATCGGATTATCAAAGCCGTTTCGATGCACTCTCCCCGTCGCTTAACGCAGCATATCGTCAGAAATTTTTAAAATTATTGAGCGCAAAAGGCGGGAAGGGGATAGCAGAGGTGAGGGGTGAAATATGCGGTTTCTGCAATTTCAACATTCCGGCGTCACTGGCGTCTGAATCGGCAAGAAGCGATAAGGTTTCCATTTGCACAAACTGCAGCAGGTATATTTACAAAGATTAATGAATTCTACACGATTAGTTATAACCAGGTGAACAAAGCATGTTATTAAGCATCGACAGGATCCTTCAGCTTCTTGCAGAGGGAAAAACAATAGATAAAATCGCCGAGTTGGCCGGCTGCACAAGCCGGGATGTTTCTGAGATAATTGAGGAGATACGTGTTCTCATCAATAAATACGAAAAACCATTTTCTAAAAAGAAAATAATAATTAAGAAAAATAAT
>JBFZEZ010000196.1:0-3138 GCA_041306585.1 Spirochaetota bacterium
AAAGCGGCATTCTCAGCGGGGAGACCAAAGGAGTCCCATCCCATAGGGTGGAATACATTGAATCCCCTCATGCGCAGAAAACGTGCAACTATGTCTCCAATTGTGTAATTTCGCACATGGCCCATGTGGAGGCGGCCGGATGGATAGGGGAACATTTCGAGTACGTAATATTTCTTTTTATTGTGGTCAATTTTACTGAGGTATGCCTGTGTATCATCCCAGCGTTTCTGCCATTTAATTTCTATTTCACTACTTTTATAATCTTTTTCTTCCATGATAGAACCTCGATTTGATACATTGCATGCCGAATGTTATTGCTCGACCTGCAGAAGTTCCAATATCTCCTCAGGCGATTCCGATGAAATTATTTTTTCTTTTATATTATTTTTTTTAAGGATTGCCATTATTTGGGAAAGAAGGCGGAGGTATTCTTTATGCTGTTTTTTTCCAGCAGCGACAAGGATGACAAGGTATACCAGTTCTCCATCGAGTGAATCAAAATCGATCCCTTTTTTCGCTATACCAACAGCAAATGCCATTTCCTTGATATTGTCAATTTTTGCATGAGGGATGGCGATTCCGAACCCAATACCAGTACTCATAATCTCTTCCCGTTCTTTTAATGCCTGAACCAAGCTTGAGCTGTCGTTGCAGATATCAGTATCTTCGAAAACAAGCGCCAGTTCCTCGATTGCTTGAAATTTGTTTTCAGATTGAAGCATTTTTATGAAGTTTTTATCGGTGTATTGGACAACTGACATATGTAACCTCAGTGTTTTCTCCATGGGGAGATTTTTAAATTTTGATTATACTATTGAAAAGTAAATATTTAGAGTAAAGTTCATAAAAAGGTATAATAACAATATGTCAATAATTAATTATTGCAACAGGGAAATTGATTCGTATGAGGTATGCTTGCCACTTGATACTGCAAATCCCTTAAAATTTGCTCTATATATCACAAATTTTTCATTGACCTAATTAAAGTGTAGTATTATAGTTAACCCCTTAAAAAAAATGCGGGGTAGATATCATGAATAGAGAAAAAACGGTTCTTGGTATTGATATAGGGTCAATATCAGCATCCTATGCACTCCTCGATTCAGAAAAGAAAATTTTGAAAACCGGGTATGCTTCTCATCATGGTGATATGACCACTTCCCTGCTGGCCCTGCTGGAAGGGATTGATTTCGGTTCACTCTGCGGGATTGCGTGTACATCTTCAACCCCGAATATTCTAATATCTTCGACAAATATCGATACGAGGATATCTTATATTTCAGCTGTTCGTCATCTTCATGAAAAGGTCGGGTCACTTCTTATTGTCGGCGCTGAAAAGTTTGGGCTTGTTTTGTTCGACAAAGATGGGAATTACCACAATTTCAGGTCAAATACATCATGTGCAGCCGGGACCGGAAGTTTCCTTGATCAGCAGGCGCGGCGTCTTAATCTCTCTGGTATAGAAGAGTTCGCCGCTATAGCTTTCGGTAATACGGGAAATATCCCAAAGATTGCGTCCCGCTGTGCCGTATTTGCCAAGACCGATCTCATTCATGCCCAGCAGGAAGGATTCACCATCTCCGAAATCTGCGACGGACTCTGCCATGGTCTTGCAAAAAATGTAGTGGATACCCTTTTCAGCAGTATTACCATCAATGCACCCCTGTTTTTTGCAGGAGGTGTATCGAAAAACGGGGCAGTGGCCCGACACATATCAGCCCTTGGGGGCGTCCCTGCGATTGTTGATGAATATTCACACGTATACGGCGCCATAGGGGCGGCCCTTGAGCGGATAGATGCCATGAGTGAATTCCAAACACTCGGGCTTGCGTCCCCGCATGAGCTATTGGCCGAAAGCGTAAAGAAAAAAACATATTATTATAAACCCCTTACCCTTGCATTATCAGACTATCCTGTGTTTGACAGCTATGATTCCTATGAATTTCAGTCGGTGCTGTATCCCCAGACTACGCCTATTGAGGTAGATCAGTACAGCATCATGGAACCTGGCATGACGTATCCGGTTTATCTCGGGATCGATATCGGGTCTACGAGCACAAAGGCTATAGTTCTCGACCAGGGGAAAAATGTATTAGCAGGTTTCTACACAAGGACTTCAGGTCAGCCGATAATCGCCGTGCAAACCATCATGGAAGCCCTGAACGACATGTGTGAAAAAATATGTATCAATCTTACTGTGCGTGGATGCGGGACCACGGGTTCGGGGAGGAAGTTCGTTGGTTCAATTATTGGCGCTGATATCGCGCTCGATGAAATAACCGCCCATGCCCGCGCGGCATGTGAGCTTGATCCGGATGTGGATACAATTATAGAAATCGGCGGCCAGGACTCGAAATTCACCACACTGAGCAATGGATCGGTCACTTTCTCGATCATGAACAACGTTTGCGCCGCCGGAACAGGATCATTCATCGAAGAGCAGGCACGGAAACTCGGGTGCCCTCTTTCAGAATACTCCAGGAGGGCCGAGAACGCCGCTGCCCCCCTTGCGAGTGACCGCTGCACAGTATTTATGGAGCGTGACATTAATTATTATCTGAACGATGGATACGTCGTCAACGAGGTCCTTGCATCGGTACTTCATTCAGTCCGTGAAAATTATCTGACAAAGGTCGCAATTGAAAAAAATATCGGCAAAAAGATTTTTTTTCAGGGGGCTACAGCGCGTAACCGGGCCCTTGTCGCGGCATTCGAACAGCGGCTCGGGAAGCCGATAATGGTCTCGAAGTTCTGTCATCTCACCGGTGCGCTCGGCGTCGCCCTTCACCTGCATGACGAAGGGAAGCGCCAGAGCTCATTCCGGGGTATCGGGTTGTATCGGGCTGATATTCCGGTCAAAAGCGAGACCTGCACACTCTGTACCAATCACTGTAAGCTCAGGCTGGCCGATGTCGGCGGAGAGACCGTTGCGTACGGATTTTTATGCGGCCGCGATTACGAGACACAAAAATTCATCTCTGCATCATCAATACCCGAACTCATAGCGTATCGGAAAAAAATTATGCCGAAACGCGCGGCATACAAGTCCCACTATCCCTTAACTATCGGTATTCCTGCAGCACTCCATTTGTTTGATGAGCTCCACCTGTGGAAAAAATTTTTTGAGATACTCGGCAT
>JBFZEZ010000197.1:0-2699 GCA_041306585.1 Spirochaetota bacterium
TGGTATCAGCGCCAGGGGTTAAGAAACGCCGTTTATGAGCTGCAGAGCAACCTTCAGCTTGCAAAGATGACTGCTGTAAAGGATAATAACAGTTGTGACGTGAATATTGATACCGCGGCGCTAAGCTATGATATTCCCTGCATTAACAAGACCGTTTCTCTCAACGATTATACCGGCGGCGTAATGTTCGGAAGCCCGGGCGGAAACTCGACCGCCGGAGTTCTCACCTTTACTTCACGAGGTATTTGTTCTCCATTCGGAAGCATTTATTTAACAGACAAAGACAGATCTGCATATTACAAGGTTCAGGTTATTATTTCCGGAGGAATTGTTAACTCAAAATGGAATGGATCTATATGGAGATAGGAATTATCGCTATGATTTTAATCAGAAAAAAATACCGGTCCGGTTATCGTTTTTTAAAGTCAAAAGAAGGAATTACACTGATTGAACTTATGGTTGCCATGGGAGTTGCAGGGATTGTTCTTCTGGCAATATATTCATCTTACTATACCCAGACCTTGATGCACAGAAAACAGACTGTGGTGCTGAACATGCAGCAGAACATAAGAGGCGGATTGTATCTCATGGAGAGAGAAATAAGGATGGCGGGATACGATATAAATGATACCGGCAATTTTGGGATAACCGACATCAGGTTCCGGAACATTAACAATGTCGCCGATCTGAACGGAAACAGCGCCATTACATTTACAGCCGATCTTAATGACGACGGGATTCTCGATTCAAATGAAACAATTTCTTTTTCAATAATCGACTACCCGATTACCGCTCCCGACGGAACACTAGATCTTGGAAGAGTGGCTGGCAGCGGTGGCAGGCAGATAATAGCCGAAAGCATCGAGGCACTTTTTATGGCTTATGCCTATGACAATGACGGAGACGGCTTTCTCGATACATCCGGAGGGAATATCATATGGGCTGTTGACAGCAACAATGACAATATTCTTGACCAGGATGTCGATACAGGGGCTTCAATAGGCGGTGCGGGTGTGACTATCGACAAAATTAAAGCCGTGAAAGTCTGGCTTCTGGCGAGAACTAAAACTCCTATTTTAAAATATACGGACAACAATTCCTATAACGTTGGGAACAGAGTCATAACCCCTAATGATGATTACAAGCGGGAGCTGCTTGTAACCACTATAAAATGCAGGAATCTTTTAATGTAATCTCTAAAATTCCCCCTCCCCTTGCGGGAGAAGGTCAGAGTGAGGGGGAAAATATATTAAGGAGCATGAAAATGTCTGATAATAAAACAAAAGAATCAGATAGTAGATTAAATAACAAGGGATTTACATTGATAGAGGTTCTTATCGCAATCGCCATTTTTTCAATCGGAATTCTCGGTGTGGCTACTTTGCAGATATCATCCGTCAACTACAACAGTTATGCCAGAAGAGTCACGGACGCGACAACGCGGGGGGTGGAGACCATGGAGACGCTCATGATCCTTCCATACGATGCGGACGAATTGAATCCTGACGCTAATCCACATGAAATTGCGGATGAACTTTATACAGTGAACTGGAACGTAACACAAGATCCTGATCTTGCTTTAAAAACCATTAATATGACAGTTACCTGGTCCGAAAGAGGAAACACAAAGAGAATTTTTCTGAATTATATGAAGTCACAGGTCATTTAACACCATGTTGAGATTATAAAAAATTAGTTTTGAAAGGCTCCGATTCATGGGAAAAATCATATCGCGGTTAAACAATGAAGATGGATCTGTAATTGTTGTCGCCCTGATTCTCATGGTGCTTCTCCTTATAATGGGAATAAGCGCAACAAGAATGAGCACAATTGAATTGCAGATTATCCGCAACACCATAATTCAAAAGCAGACTTTTTACAGCGCTGAGGCCGCGAGAGAATATGTGCCCTCAAATACCGCTCTGTATCACGATGCCAATATAACCGTTGGCGTCGGTATAAACTTCCCTGGTCCAGGCGCCAGCGACAAGGTTTCAATCGGTTCGCAGTCTTTCAACGGCACTGTAACATATGTCGGTTCCAGCCAGCCCCCCAGAGGGTCGGGCATGGAGGCAGGCAAATTTAGGGCGCACAGATATGAAATAACAGCCAACGGATATGTGAATGATTCCCAGAGCACAGTAGAAGCCGGTTTCTACCGAATGGGATTCTGATACAAGTCTTATGGCCGGAGCAGAAAAAGCTAAAAAATCCGACGGGGAGAAGGAATATGAAAACATTAAAAAAATATAAACTTTTTTGTATAAGTTTTGCGCTGTTTTTTTCAGCGGTTTCGGGCATAGTCTCTGCAGATGACACATGCATGTTCCAGGTGTCATCGAATGAAGTCGGGCCTAACATAGTCTTTCTGCTCGACAACGGCGCTGAAATGGAACAGATCACATGGCATGAAAATTATAACAATAATATGGACTATACACCGGTGGTTTCCCCTGCCTGTGATGTTGTTCAATCCGGCGGGAGTGTAACTCCGGTTCAAAGTTATACAAAACTTGTATTAACAAATGTTGATGAAACCAATTATCAGTTTGCGGTTGGAGCCGGCATAACAGGTGTAACTTCAGGCGCAACAGCCAACGTTGTCTCAAAGACATATATTGGATCTCAACTTCATCTTGAAATTGATTCAATTTCTGGAAGTTTTCAGACAGGGGAAATTGTTCAAAGATACAAAAACA
>JBFZEZ010000198.1:0-4334 GCA_041306585.1 Spirochaetota bacterium
GCCGAGGTATACGATGACATCGCAGTATTCGCATTTAAAAGGGCAGCCGCGGCTTGTCTGGACCGCTCCCCATGAATACAGGCTGAGGCTTTTTTTCGACATGCTGCTGAAATCCGGAAGAGGGCTTGTGGAGAAGTCGATATCTCCGGTCTCACGATATTCTTTTTTCCAGGTCCCCGAAGTGTAGTCTTTTAAGAATTCAGGCCAGGTGCGTTCGGCTTCACCTATGATGATGACGTCCGAGAAGGGGCGCCATTTTTCAGGGTCAACGGAAAGGGTCGCACCGCCGAGCACGACCAGGGCTCCATGCTTTTTTGCCTCCTCGGCTATCTGCCGCGATCGCATCAGCTGCGCCGTGGTGAATCCCGTTATGCCTACAATGTCATACCGTTCGTTCCAGTTTATATCCTCGATGTTTTCGTCGATTATTTGTACATTGAATTCTTTCGGGGTCATCCCGGCAACGGTCGCTATGCTTAACGGAGCTCCGCCGCCCGGTTGTTTGGTTATGATGGCGGAATTTTTAGCAAAATCGGTGAAATTAAGAAAAAGATTTTTCGGAAATACGATAAGGATTTTCTTTCTTTCCTGTGATTGGTTCATGGAAGCCATTACTCCTGTTTTTAATTGTGTAATAAAAATATAGTATATTATTAGTTTTTATACAAGAGAAATTTTAAAAAAATGTAGTGCGTGCGCTTCCGATGGGGTACAGAGGTTCCTCTTGATGTCGCCATATCCGACTTCGGTCATGCCCCCGATTTTTTTCCCCACACATGCCGGAAGGTAGCTTGACCAATTAATGTATACTGCCCCAGATGCGGATACGGAATTTTTCATTTTGTAATTGACTTTTTGTATATTTCGATACAGGATACACCTGTCGATTAGTTATACCTGACACTTCAATTCTAGGTATTGATAATCGTATCTCTCACTCGGTTTATACTGCATCTCGAATTATTAACCGGTATGGACCGAAATATAAAAATGAAACATTTAATAGAGGATGTACCAATGAAAAAAATATTATTTATTCAACCCAGATACAGTATCGATAAAATGTACGAAATGAAGGATGGGGTCTATTCGCTGGGGTTCGCCTATCTCGCTTCGTATCTTCCCGAAAACTGGACCTTTGAGTTTGTGGATGAAGAGCTCAACGAAATAAATTATGATACCGATGCTGATGTAATTGGAATAACAACAATTACTCTGTATATCAATCAGGCTTACAGAATTGCCGAGAAATTCCGGGCAAAAGGGAAGACTGTTATAATGGGCGGTGTCCATGTGTCCATGTGCCCGGACGAAGCAATCAATTATTGCGATTCTGTCTGCATAGGTGACGGCGAAGGGGTCATCGCCACTATGCTTAAAGATTTTGAAAAAAACCGTCTCAAAAAGAAATATGAAGCAAAGCCACTCCCCTTAACAGGGATGAAGCTGCCGCGTCATGATATGTACGGCATTGAATACAGATTTACTCCCATTGCGACAAGCAGGGGGTGTCCGTTCAACTGTGACTTCTGCGCGATCAACGCTTTTTACAACAACATATACCGGCAGCGTGATGTTGAGGACATAATTAATGAACTGAAACATCTCCCCCGAAAGAAAAATTTGATCTATTTCACAGACGGCAATATATACGGGTATTCACCGAAAGAGGTGGAAAGGTTCAAGACCCTGTGCAGGCGCATCATTGAAGAGAGAAAAAAAGGGAATATGCCGTTCAAGTATTTTCTCTGTTTCACATCAATCAACGCCCTTGCCGACATGGAGTCGCTGGACCTTGCGATGGAGGCAGGATGCAGAAATATGCTTATCGGTTTTGAATCGATCAATCCCGAGTCGCTGAAAGACATGAACAAGATGTTGAACCTGAAGAAGTTCCCGCCTGCAACATACAACTCACTGGTGGCCAACGCGAGAAAAAGAAAAATAATTGTAACAGCAGAAATGGTTTTCGGAAACGATTCTGATACAATGGAAATTCTTCAGCAGACAGAGGAATATCTTAAAAACGCGTCATGGGACATACTGAGGCTGTATGTAAAACTGCCATTCCCCGGTACTAAATTCTATAAGACTATGGAAAAAGAGGGGCGTCTGTACTTTAAAAACCTTCCTGAAGACTGGGAGAGAACCAGGGAAAAATTTCTTTCAGGAATCCACTTTAAAATGAAGAACCTTACCGAAGAACAGCTCCTTACCTGGCTCAAAAGGGTGGGGATGAGGTTTTACGCGCCCCACAGGATTATAAAGAGAGGCCTCAGGTTTATGTTTATAACACGCAGCCTGAAACTCGGCTTTTTACTTATGTGGGTAAGTTTTAAAGGAAGAAAATGGTACACCGGTATTTAATAGGGGGACCAACTTTGGACCTATCATGTTACTATGCGGATGAAAAACAGGTCCATTTCATGAGAAAAAATATATCAATCAGCAAAAACCTACGAAATTTTAGAAGAATACCCAATTTGATGAATTTTGACAAATTTTGATTGATTTTTTGATTTTTGGCTATCGTTGCTCCTATCATTTAAAAAAACAGTTGACACAAAAGACCAGGAGCTATACATTAGTTCAGTATTGAATTATTTTATGTCAGGTTTGAATATGGGTATCATAAAAGTAACTGCTGAAATACAAAATCTTAGCAAATCAGGACCCCCTTATAAAAATGAATTTTTAGTGGATACGGTGGCCATAGACTGTTTTGCGCCTGCCGATGAGCTCAGCAAGGCCGGTATAGCTGTTGAAGGAAAAGAGGTGTATGAGCTTGCTAATGGTCAGCCGGTTGAGTATGAATATGGTTTTGCCCGGGTTTCTTTTATGGGTTCGGAAACAGTGACCCAGATTATTTTTGGCCCGGAGGGTTGTGAGCCCATACTCGGGGTAGTGGCCCTTGAGAATACCGGGATTGGGGTCGACCCTGTAACCAGGACATTGAAACGCATGACAGCCAAGCCTTTGAAGTATTTGAAGTAATAGTATACAGCGGTCCTAATTTACGAGATCCGTTTCAGGACCACCAGGCTGACATCATCTGAACGCTTGTAACCCTCCATCGATTGCAATATTCCTTTTTTGATATCTTCAGCGGACTTTTCGCCGAGTTCCCTGAATTGCTTGATAAGTCGCTCTCCCCCGTACATTTCTTCCTTAACTTTTCGTCTATCCCTGACACTCCCGATTTTCCATTTTTCCGATTCGGCTTCGGCGATTTTTGTGGATTCATCGGTTTTTGGAGGGCGCGTCAATTGATTGTGAATACCAGAAATGATATAACACCTACACACGCCATTCCGATTATGGTGTCGATCAAGTATTCGAACATTATTTCGTCTGGGAAATTATGCATAGCCCACACAAAAGCCGGAAGCGCCATTTTGGATGTTCGGGATCCGGGGTGGTAGGATTATTTGTTATTTTTGCGATTCAACCCTCCGCCCAATGAATTATTATCCTTGTATTTTATTGCAGAAATATTACATGTTGCATCACCGTTAAGGCTATGGAGCCTTCCGCATAATTACCATTACATGACGGCTGCTCCGGCAATTTTACTGTCATGCTAATTTTTTATCCGACAAATTGCGATGGAACCGGAGGAACAATATATGGAAAATAACACATCAATACCCCTTGCTGAACGATGCCGGCCTCATGCCATCGACGAGTTTGTCGGACAAAAGCATATTATGGCAGAGGGGAAAATCATCAAATCCATGCTTGACCGGAAACTGGCGTTTTCCCTCATACTCTGGGGCGAGCCCGGTTCCGGGAAGACCACGCTTGCCCGGCTCATCGCACGTTATTGCACCATGGATTCATACTTCCTGAGCGCAATTTCTGCCGGTGTCGGAGATGTGCGGGAGGTCATCGCAAAAGGGAAGCAGAACCGCATCCAGGGGGTGGCCACACTCCTTTTCCTCGATGAGATCCATCGCTTTAACAAGGCCCAGCAGGATTCGGTCCTTGGCTCGGTCGAAAGCGGGGACATCGTCCTTATCGGAGCAACGACCGAGAACCCGTCTTTCAATGTCATTGCACCCCTCCTTTCGCGCGCCCGGGTGATCAAACTCTCGACCCTTACCGACGACGATCTTCGCGCAATACTCGATCATGCATTGTCCACAGACGAGATTTTAAGAGAGGGGAATATTTCGATTGATTCCCCTTTGAAAGAAAAACTCATCACGCTGGCCGGGGGAGACGCGCGCCGGATGCTGAACCTCCTTGAAACGACTTTTCTGATATCAAAAAACGGGGTCATCACCAGTGAACATATCGAAGAGGCTTTGAAGAACTCGGTCCTGTATTATGAC
>JBFZEZ010000199.1:0-3320 GCA_041306585.1 Spirochaetota bacterium
GCTTAAAGATATACTTGAGCACCATGAATTTAAAGAAATCAAACTTGATGAGATTAAACTCAATGACGACTTCATCATTTCAGAAATCAAGCTTAACGATGTTGTAATTCATGACACCAAACAACAGGCAAAAAAAATGGTATCTGAAACTGAATCTGAATCTGTAAAAAAAGATTCATCTACTCAAATGACTGACGATGATTCGTTTCATCCCATCGGTTTAGAAGATATTCAGATCGATACCAGTGAATTCCAAAAATCAAAATCCTTCAAGACAGAAAAGGTGCCATCTGATCAGATTAAAACAGCATCCCCCCCGAAAAAATCCCCTGATGAGAACACGGATGAAATGAAGCCAATTGATAATGATGCCGGTCTCGAAGAAATTTCTTTGTAAAACCGTTACGGGATCGATTTTTACTCCCTGAAATTTAATGACATCCATTTATTCAATGTCATTCCCCAAAAAAAATGTTTGACATCTGCTGAATGTTCTTTTGATTGAATACGCAACAGGAGTTTCATATGGCGCTCAAAATTCACAATACCATCTCAGGGCTTCCGGAGGAATTGATCCCTGGCGGTGTCAGAAAAGAAAATATTAATGACTATCCCCCAGTGACCGTATATTCGTGCGGCCCAACTGTGTACAGCTACGCCCACATCGGCAACTTCAGGACATTCATGTTCAATGACTTTCTCCGCCGATACCTGAAATTCAAGGGGTTCCGCATCGATCACGCCATGAACATAACCGATGTCGACGACAAAACCATCGGGGGCGCTCAGAAAGAAAATATCTCCCTGCGGGAGTATACCGACCGTTATATTGAAATATTTTTCGATGACCTGAAGACCCTGAATATTGAAGCAGTTGAGCATAATCCGCGCGCGACAGACTCCATCGATTCGATGATTGAAATCATCACCGCATTGCAGAAAAAAGGGTATGTGTACGACAAGGAAGGTTCACTCTATTTCAGCATAAATAAATTCGAACAATATGGAAGACTTTCCCGCCTTGACCGCAGGGAAATCAAATCAGGACTGAGATATGATACCGACGAGTATGCCAAAGATGACGTACGCGATTTCGCTTTATGGAAAGCAGCAAGCGGGAACGAACCGGGATGGGACACCCCATTCGGGAAAGGGAGGCCCGGATGGCACATCGAATGTTCGGCCATGGTCCGTAAAATTTATAAAGGGACAATCGACATCCATACAGGGGGCGTTGACCTCATATTTCCTCACCACGAAAATGAGATTGCCCAGAGCGAGGCCGCATACGATGAGACGTTCGTCCGTCACTGGATACACGTTGAGCACCTGCTTGTCAATGGATCGAAGATGTCAAAATCACTGGGAAATTTTTACACACTGCGGGACCTTCTCGATAAAGGCTATTCCCCGCGGGCAATCCGTTACCTGCTCATCTCCGCTCATTACAGAAAACAGCTGAATTTCACCCTTGAGGGGATCAAACAGGGGGACCAGGCCCTTGCGCGAATCGATAATCTGCTCGTACGCCTGAATGATATACCACCTGCGGCGGTTTCCAGTGCAGACATCGGACAGGTGATCGATTCATTCATTCATAGTTTCACCGAAGCCCTCGATGACGACCTCAACATCTCGAAAGGCCTCGGGGCGCTTTTCGATTTCATACACGAGATCAATTCACTCATCAATGACGATAAACTCTCCCGTACATCTGCCGACTCGGCGCTGACAGCGCTGAAAAAAATTGACACAGTGCTCGGAGTGATATTTTTCACTGGCACCGGATCCGTGACGGTTGATCCCGGACATATTGAAAACCTCATTCAGGAACGTGCCGAATCAAAAAAATCAAAAAACTTCAAAAGGGCTGACGAAATACGCGACATTCTGCTTGGAGAAGGGATTATACTCGAGGACACAAAAGACGGTACCCGGTGGAAACAAAAAAAATAATTTCAGGGAGAAATCCCGTCCTTGAATACCTGAAGAGCCCGGAAACGGATTCGTTGGCCGAATTATACATCCTGGAAAATGCCCATGGTAAAATAATTGACACCATAACCGCCGAGGCGCGCCGGAAAAAAATCAGCATTACCTATACCGGCAAGGGTTTCTTCGAATCATTTAAAAATGCCGGGGTCCACCAGGGGGTCGTACTTAAAATTCCTTCAGGGTACAACCCGCAAAAAAAGATGGGTCTCCCTGAACTGCTTAATGCAGCAGCTCAAAAGAAAGGGGTGCTTGTTTTACTCGATCAGCTCACCGATCCGCATAATACCGGCTCAATTATACGGACAGCTGAAGCGCTGGGGTGTGACGGCATCATCATGTCTGATACGAATTCTGCCGGGTTGACCCCCACAGTCATAAAATCATCCGCCGGTGCAACAGCCCATATCCCTGTTATTTCAGTCACCAATGTTGCGCGGTTCCTGGAAGAAGCAAAAAATGCCGGATTCTGGATTGTCGGGTCTTCCGATAAGGGGACATCTCCCCTCATTGAAGTTCAAAAATTCAAACCCGCAGTGGTTGTTATTGGATCTGAAGGGAAAGGGATGCGCCGTCTTACCGGGGAATTGTGTGATGCGGTTGTATGCATACCCCTCAAGGGAAATATCTCCTCCCTCAATGCTTCAGTTGCGGCCGGTATTATTCTCTATGAAATACTCAAATAGAAATGATCAATCTGATACAATCCAAATTTTAGCATCTTCCAACGAATCGAACAATTTGATATCCCTGCCTGTAAGGGCTATCATGATATTGTACAAGGTCCTCTTGAACCCAGTTATGCCGATAGCTGCACTTCTCTTTACATGGCTTTTATTTTTTTTAAGCATTTCAGTAAAAGCATCATCGATTTTCTTGTCTACCATCATATTGGTAAGGTCAGTTATAATCAAAACCGAATTCAGGGGCTGCTGAACAATAAGGGCCATCTCCTTTTTAGCCAAGTCGAGGACTTCATCAAGAGAATTGAGATTTGAATAATTGAAATAAAAAATATTCTTCCCATTGAGCTCAATAAATTGCAATCGGTCCATAGTTTTGTCCCTCAATAAATAAATTGTGCAACAACTTTTAATCATACCATAATACTAAAAAAAAATCAAATAAAAAAATTCACAAACCATTCGTTTACCTGCAGATAATAAATCATCGTCATCATTGCATTCTTTTTACGTTCCTTACTTTTTACTATCAATTGAAGCAAAATTATTGCTCATAGCCACCCGAAACAGGGTAAGTTCCCATTTTCAGTCGGTAATCATTGATTCAAGGACAAAATGTCATCCCCGTACCCGCCTGCGCGAGTA
>JBFZEZ010000200.1:0-6415 GCA_041306585.1 Spirochaetota bacterium
GGGATGTAGATGCAATATGGTTCTTCTGAAAGATAATCCCCGGTTTCATAATATGCACGCGCCCTGCATCCGGCGCAGAACCCCTTAAATTCGCAATCGCCGCATTTCCCCTTCAGATTACCGAGGTCCCGCAATTCTTTGAAGAGAGGGGACCCTTCCCAGATTTCATGAAACGGCACGGCGGTTACGTTCCCGGCGACGAGCGGAAGATAACCGCACGGCTGAACATCCCCCCTGTGGGATATGAACGCGACCCCCGAGCCGGCAAGGCACCCCCGCGTCATTGCCGACATTCCGTGGCTTTCGAAGGAGACCGTTCTCCCCTCGTCCCTTGCGAGCTGACGGAGGATCCGGTAATAATGCGGGGCGCAGGTCGACTTGAATTCAAGCGACGTGCTTTTCGAGCGTTCGTAAAACCAGGTAAGGACCTCTTCGTATTTTTCCCGTGAAATCATTTCGGATTCGGCGATCTCGACGCCGCACCCGACAGGCACCAGCATAAAAAGATGAAGGGCCTTCGCGCCGGCGGATTCGGCGAGTCGTAATATCTCCTCGATATCATCGACATTACGGCGGGAGATGGTCGTGTTGAATTGAAATTCAATACCGCATTCTACGAGATATGCGGCGCCACGCAGCGCCGCGTCGAATGAACCCGGGATACCCCTGAATCCGTCATGCGATGCTGCGTCTTTTCCGTCGATGGATATGCTGACCCGTCTGACTCCCGCTTCCTTTATGCGTCCCGCGATGGCGGGATCAATCATGGTCCCGTTTGTGGCGAGTGCGGCGGCCAGCCCCTTTTCTGTCACATAAGCGGCAATATCGAATATGTCCGGGCGGTACAGCGGCTCCCCGCCGGTGAGTACGATTATCGGTTTGTACTGTAATGCTATGTCATCGATTATTTTTTTGATCTGAGGAAAATCAAGCTCACCTGCAAACCGGGCCTCGTCAGCCTCGGCGCGGCAGTGCCGGCATTGAAGGTTGCATTGTTTTGTAAGTTCCCAGAAGATGAGTCGCGGAATATTTTTCATTTTATCTGCCGAAAAAGCTCCTCAATGACTTTTGTTTTTTCGCGGATGGATTCGCGGCAGTGGTATCCGTCCTTGTTGAGCAGCTTGTTCTGTTTGATAGCCACGATCGGGTTATGGAGTATCTTCGACATGATCTGCTTGGTAAGCTCTTCCACGAGAAGCATGTCTTCATCGGAAAGGTGTTTGAGTTTTCGTCTGCTGTATTTCTCGAATTCCTGTTCACGGATCGAGTCGAAGGTTTCGCGGATTTTCTGGATCATCGGCACGAGGTCAAGGCCCTCATACCATTCAAAAAGCTGCGTCGCATCGTCGTTAACGATCTGTTTTGCGACCTCGACCTCCTTCAGTCGGTTCTTCAGGTTTTCCTCGGATATCTGCTTAAGGTCGTCAATATTATACAGGTGAACGTTTGCCATCGCAGCCACGTCGGGATCGACGTTCCGGGGGACGCCGATGTCGATAATGAACAGCGGCCTCTCCCCGCGTTCTTCTGCAACCCCGCGAATCATAGGTGCAGTGAGGATGTAATCGGTTGATGAAACTGAGGTTATTATGATGTCGACAGTGGGGATCACAGTCTCAAGGTCCTCGATCGGGATTACATGGGCCTCCTTGTTTACATCCTCGACGATGCGTTCGGCGTTTTGCAGGGAACGGTTCGCGATTGTTATATCGCTGATATTGTTTTTGGTAAAATACTTGACGATGAGCTCGCCCATTTCACCGGCGCCGATAAGAAGGGCGCGTACTGTCGAAAAATCGTTGTTGAAAATGGCTCGGGCCTGCTCGGTCGCGATATAGGCGATTGACAGCGGGTTCTGCGAAATTCCCGTGCCGGTCTTGACCTTCTTTGCCGTGTTGAACGCCTGATGGAACATGCGGTTCAGAAGAATACCGCTGTGCTTTTTAAGCACGGAATCCCGGTAGGCCTGCTTAATCTGCATTAGTATCTCATTTTCCCCCACAACCATAGAATCGAGGGATGAGGCGACATACAGGAGATGGGAAACAGCGTCGCGTGAATATTTCTTATAGAGGCAGTCGGTAAAATTCTCTTTTTGTATCCCCGAATACCGCTCTATGAGATCGAGAATGATCTGCACGGCATTGTGTACGTGACGCGCAGCAAAATATATTTCGACCCTGTTGCAGGTGGATAAATAAACGATTTCATCTATGCCCTTTTTCAACGCCTCATTCTGAAAATCTTCTATAGATTGTTCATCCAGGTAAAACTGTTCACGAACTTCGACAGGGGCCGATTTATGGTTCATCCCAATGAGAATAATCTCTGATATTTCGTCTTTTTTATTCATTTTTTTCATTTTCTATAAAGAGGCCGATAATAATCAACTGAAAATTATTCTTTTAAGAACATTTTCTATGCAATAGGCAAATTTTCAGGAGTAATCATTTACTCTTCAATCATATGTCATTCCCGCGCAGGCGGGAATCCTTAATTCGCGTCTAGCGAGAATGGATTCCCGTCTTCACGGGAATGACATGGATATTAACCGATGAAAATGAGTAATTCCTTATCTGAATATTTTCATTTGCGGGTTTCTGTCAATAGATATTTACCCCAAAACCGCCTTCAAAGACTCCTTACATGCCCCAACTGTCTTTTCAATATCAGCGTCAGTGTGCGCAGTTGACAGAAAACCGACCTCATACCCTGACGGCGACAGATAAATGCCCCTCTCAAGCATTTCACGATGAAACTTCGCAAAAAGTTTCATATCGCATTTTTTTACGCTATCGAGGGAATCAATTTCCTCCTGATCGGTAAAATACATGGCGAATATTGATTCAAGCTGGAGGAATAGGACTTTACCCTTATAGTCACCGAGAACCGGCTTCATGCTCTCCCTCAATTTCCCCCCCCTTTCTAAAAGTACAGAATACGCATTCAGTCTGACAATTTTATCGAGGGTCGCAATCCCGGCCGCCATGGCAAGGGGATTCCCCGAAAGGGTCCCGGCCTGGTATACCGGTCCGTCAGGCGCGATCTTTTTCATTATTTCCCTGGACCCCCCATATGCACCCACAGGGAGGCCGCCCCCGATGATTTTTCCGAGCGTGGTGATATCGGCCCGAATGCCGTAATATTCCTGAGCGCCCCCCCGGGCGAGACGAAACCCGGTTATAACCTCGTCAAAGATAAGAAGTATTTCAAATTTCGTGCAGAGTTCCCGCACTTCTGCCAGGAACCCCTTTTTCGGGGGGATAAGCCCGTAATTGCACGGAACCGGCTCCATAATGACAGCAGCGATATTCGCATGGTCTTTTTCAATTAACGACCGGAGGTACGCGATATCGTTATACGGTGCAACGATCGTGTCCCGCGCGTTCCCTTTCGTCACCCCGGCTGAATCAGGGGTCCCGAACGTGGCAAGCCCTGACCCCGCGGCAACAAGCAGATGATCGGCATGCCCGTGATAGCACCCGTCGAATTTGATTATTTTATCCCTGCCGGTATATCCCCGCGCGAGCCTGATGGCGCTCATCACAGCCTCTGTGCCGGAGTTCACGAAACGGACCATTTCCATCGATGGGAAACTCCCGACGACCTTCTCCGCTATCGCCACTTCGAAACTGTTCGGCGTCCCGAAACTCGTGCCGTCAAGAGCGGCTTCACGTATCGCGTTAATGACGTCTGCATCAGCATGACCGAGGATCAGCGGTCCCCATGACATGCAGTAATCGACATACTCATTTCCGTCGACGTCGGTGAGCCGGGCGCCCTTCCCTTTTTTCATGAAGATCGGGTTCCCCCCGACTGATTTAAACGCGCGTACCGGGGAATTGACCCCACCCGGCAGGAGGGCCAACGCGTCGGTATATAATTTTTGTGATTGCGGTGTGTTCATTGATTTTATCCGTTATTCAAATGATTATTGCCGATCCCCGTCACCCCGAAAACCACCGGTGCCGGCACACATCACGGGTGTGATACGATATGATCATATCTGCCCCTGCACGGAATATCGAGGTCAGGATTTCGACCGCGAGGGCCCGTTCATCCCCATACCCCGATTTCTGCATGGTCTTCACCATCGTGTATTCACCGCTGACGTTGTATGCGCACACCGGCACATCGACAGCGGCGCGCACCCGTGTTATGATGTCGAGGTATGCCAGGGCCGGTTTGACCATGACGATATCGGCCCCTTCATCGATATCGAGAAGGGCTTCTTTTACCCCTTCTTCTGCATTGCGGCAATCCATCTGATAGGTTTTGCGGTCTCCGAACTGCGGCGCGCTTCCTGCGATATCACGGAATGGTCCGTAAAATGCGGATGAATATTTGGCGGCATACGAAAGAATAGGAATTGACTCGAACCCGTTTTCATCAAGCAGATCACGAATGGCGCCCACGCGGCCGTCCATCATATCCGATGGGGCGATGATATCGGCCCCGGCCTGAGCATGCGAAAGGGCCGTTGCGGCAAGGAGTTCCAGGGTGGGATCATTCAATATCTTCCCCTCACGCACAATGCCGCAGTGACCGTGGCTCGTATATTCACACAGGCAAACATCTGTGATGATGTTAATTTCGGGGAACCTCTTTCTGACTGCGGCGACTGCCCTCTGGACAATCCCTTCCGGGCTGTAGGCGCCTGTCCCCGTTTCATCTTTTTTGGAAGGGATGCCGAAAAGCAGCATCGACCTGATCCCGGCTGCCATATCGGAATCGACATCGCGCAGAAGATTTTCGACACATACGCGCTCGATACCGGGCATTGACGCAATTTCATCGCGTATCCCCGCACCTTCCCTTACGAAATAAGGCATTATAAGCTTGCGCGCGTCAGGAACCGTTTCAGCAACAAGATCGCGCACTACCCTGTTGATTCGCAAACGCCGGGGACGATATATATGCATTCCGTTTTACCTTATAAAAACTGAATCACTTGAACGATTTCAGCCGCTCAATACGGGCCTCGATCGCAGGGTGGGTTGAAAATAATGAAATCCTGCTTCCCGAGCTGATTTTTGCCATCGCGAATGAATCCTTTTGAACCGGCACTTTTGCCGTTGCAGCGAGTGTCTCAAGGGCATGGATCATTGCCCCGGGGGTTGTAAGCTTTGCAGCCCCGCTGTCTGCGCGGTATTCACGCCTTCTCGAAAATGCCGCCAGGGGTATTGATGCCAGGAGCATCAGGACTGTTTCTAGGAGCATAGTTACAAGAATCCTGCTGATAAAGCTAAGCCCCCCTCCCTCTTCGTCGCTTAGAAAGTTGTCGATGGCGAATGTTATGATACGGGCAAGAAACATGACCAGGGCATTAGCTACGCCCGTAAGGAGGGTCATTGTTACCATGTCGCCGTTGGTGATATGGGTTATCTCATGGGCCGCGACAGCCTCAACCTGCTCCTGGCTCATGGACTTCAAAAGCCCTGTTGAAAAAGCTACAAGGGACCTGTTTTTGGAAGGCCCGGTTGCAAATGCGTTCGGCTCGGGGGATTCGTAAACCCCCACTTCCGGTACCCGGGGAAGGCCGGCCTGGCGCGAGAGGCGGACAACCATATCATAGATTGAACGGAGATCATGGTCCCTCACAGTACCGTCAATCAGCTTGATATTATACGCACGCTTGGCAATCCAGCGGCTTATTGCGAGTGATATGAAGGCCCCCGACATCCCGAATACGCCGCAAAAAACCGCTAATCCATAAAGCCCGCTTGGGTTTATACCGAGCATAGGCATTACGATGTTCAGGATCAAACTTACAGTAACAACAACCAGAATATTAACAATAAGAAAAAGACCTATTCGTTTAAACATTTCAACCTCATAGTTTTATTGAATATTTAGTAACTGTTCAGCATAATAACTTGAACTGCGAAATGCGCCCTCGCCTGAGCAAAGCTGAGGAGAGGGTGGGAGGCCGCAAGGCTCGCCCGGGTGAGGGCGTGTATTACAGGATCAGTTGGTTGTGCTGAATAAATACAGTATTTATATATTAGATACACTTTACAAAGGATGTTACCGGATGACAAGAAAAATTTATCCTCAACCATCTTTGGAGAAGTAAAAAAGAAGGTGGCGGCCATTCCCCCGCAGGGGTAGATTCCATGGACCTCACTCCTGCCGCCCCACCATTTAATTCGCTCCCCCTGAAATATTTTTTCGAATAATAATAAATTTCTTGACCAGCGCCAATTTTAAGATATATTTAATACATGTTTGCCTTTTTTCTGAAAACTAACAAGAATCCATACGACCGGAGTGCATGTTGAAGAATAGGTTTATCTTAACACTCTTCATAGCGACCATTGCGGGATTGCATTCCGTAGCTTTTGGCGACACCATTAATCTCGATGACGGGACCATACTGGTTGGAAAAATCATCGAAATGAAAAGAACACATATC
>JBFZEZ010000201.1:0-9338 GCA_041306585.1 Spirochaetota bacterium
GAGGCGCGAATAGAAATAGAGAACGTCCTTTGTGCCGTCAATACCCTTCCACACCAGGTGGTTGGCGAGATTATTGTTCGGGAGATGGCAATCGACGCACTTAATGCTCCGATGGAGGCCGGTATGGAACCATGCATCATACTCATAGTTCATGACATGGCAGAGATTGCAGAATGCCGGTGTTGAAGTTGCCCTGATAATTAACGGGACGCCGGCGGCAACAATGATAAAAAGGAAAAGGGCCCCGATCCCGGCGATCATAGCTTGCCTGGGCTTCATATTTCGTGCGAGAATTAAATCCTTGCATGTTTGAATAATATTCCGCATGGCCCCTCACTTATTGGTGTACATCAGCGGCCGGGGGAGTTTCCTCGGCCATTTTTTTGTAATGGTTGCAGTCGATATTGATTTCTTCATGTGTGAAGTTTCTTCCGGTAAGCCCGCACTGAAATTGCACCCCGTTTACTTCGGTAATAATATTACCGCATGTCAGGCACATGCGGGCAGTGCTGATGATTTTTTGGTTAAACAACGACTTTATCAATTCGGTGAGAAAACTCAGGACTTGTTCTTTTTCTTTTTCCGGGAAGGAATCTATGTTTCGATTGAGAATATCAGGCCATGTGCTGATTTTGTTCAATAATTTTTTGCCGGTCGGGGTCAGTTCAAGGGTATGAGAACGCCGGTCATGCTTGATCGCTACTTTCTTGATTATTTTTTTGGAAACAAGGCTGCTGACTGCGTCACTGATTGTTGCCTTGGTAAGGTCGAACTCATCGGCGAGGGCGCTGACCGTGCGGATGAGTTCGTTGTGTGTGTCCAGGAAGATGAGTATCTGGATCTGGATAGGGCTCAGTTTTTCCTTTTTCGCGATTTCCCATAGCAGAATGCGCTGAACCTGCATTATTTTTTCAAGGGAAAAAGCGATTTTGGTTGTCAATAGGCTATTTTCGATATTCGTCATATGATTTTTAACATTAACAGGATAAATACTAATAGAAAATACATTCGGACTGCTAACGAAAATATCCGGCATAAATACTCTTGTCAACTGAATTTTTTGATGACAAAATATCATTTCAAGTTGAAAATTGCGTAATTGATAAGAAATATCCGGGGTAAAAAGAGCTGGTATGTTTTGGTTGATGACCCGGGGGGGGGATTACTGTCATGGATGTCATCACGGTCTTCGAACCGAAGCATGCGATAATTGAATGCCTCCGCAATGCCGGTACGTGCGGGAGGAGCGACGGATGCGCTGCCCGGGTTTTCCGGGAATCGCTTAACAGGACGATGAACGATGTGGTGACCGGTGAAAATGACGGCTTGCCTTCGAAACCCGGTTCCCCGCGAAAGGGAAGGGGGAGCCCTGCATGAATGCAATCATCGGATTTGTCGGACGGTCGGGATCCGGAAAGACAACACTAATAGAAAAACTTATCCCGGTACTGGGTGATAGCGGGTTAACTGTGGCTGTCATCAAACACACCCGCCATGAATTTTATTTCGATTCAGAGGGGACCGATTCCTTCCGCTTTGCGCGGTCAGGGGCTGCATATGTCGCACTTTCCAATGATCAAAGATCAGTTGTCATGTCCAACATCGGACGCGGGACCTCCCCTATACATATTGCGAAAGACCTGCTTGTCCGCGGGGCGTCGCTGGCGATTATCGAGGGGTACAAGGAGGGGGCCCATGCCAAAATTGAGGTTGTCGGGGATTCATCTGAACCCACGCTCGTCTCCTCCGGAATTTCGGGGATCATCGCTGTCATTGCTGATAAGCGGGTTGACGCCGGGGTGCCGGTTTTTAAGCGGGATGATATTGAATCAATTTCGAAGTTCATAATTGAAAGGTTGGAGATTTTTTAAAAAAACGCATACTGGTATGTAGAATAACCGATTATCTCACCTTTTGAGTCATGATATACCTGCTTGACCTTGTTCCCCCGCTCGTCATATTCGAACGTTCCGTAGCCGGCAAGGGTATCATCCGGGTTAAAAGTCGAGACTTTGACAAGTCTGTTCTTGCCGTTGTAATCGAATGTTTTATAAAATGTAAGCACGCCGTCCACCGTACTCGCGGGATTATTTTCAAAGAAGAATAATTTGACTCTCCTTCCTTTTCTGTCGTAATCGAACACCATGCGCCATATCAGTATGTTCTGTCCTGAAAATTGTTCATGGACCAGAAGGCTCCACCGGAAGTCGTAACGGAAAAGTTTATATGATTCAACAATTTGGAGGTTGTTGTATTTTGTCTGTTTCACAACATTTGCATTGCTGTTGAATTCATTCATGTTCTGGCTTACGAGTTTTCCCGAGCCATACAAAGAACTCCTGATAGTGATCCCTCTTTCACCGTATTCGAATTCATATCCGTCGCGCTGATGTATATTATTAAAGGAGGTTTTTTTTACCAGGTTATTTTTTTTATCATACTCGTAAGTCATATATGACTGAAGGGCATTAGATGCGTTGTATGTTGACCGCTTTATGAGATTTTTTCCGGCTTTATCATATTCCTGAATGATGTATTTTTTTAATTTTTTATTAGAATCAAAAAATGAAATTTTTGAATTGTTCCCAATGTTCTCAAATTTTTTGATCTCATCATGACGTATGATCCCGGAACGTTTCATGGTGTCGCTGAAATGTGTACCGTCTATATCACTGGTCAGGAGCCGTGATTCTTTCAGGTTCCCATGCGCATAATATGTTTCTTTCTTGAGCTGGTATGTCCCCGCGGATTTCGGGCGGGTTGGGAGGGGATTTTCCAGGCAGGCTGTAAAAATCAGAGTGTATAATGTCAGACAGGTCCCGAGTGTCCGCATGGCTTCATTCACTCCTTTCATTATTGGTCCTTCTTCTGCAGTTCAATCATCTGTTTTTTCACATGTTCCATGGCCTCTGAAAACAAAGCATAAAATTCTTTCAGTTCATCATTTTGACGAAGGGGCCTCAATTCAGGTTTCTTCCCATCGATATAATCACGCAGAAACCTTGATATCACAAATATGGGTCCGCTGATCCCGTTGCCGACGCGCAGACTGGTGAGGTAGATAACGACCCCCTGTATGATGACAATCACGATGATGAGAAGTATCATGACCGCGTTTTTCTTTATTATGCCGTTAATCGTATCCACATTATCGTGGATGTCCCTGATGTTTCTCTGTATCGTGGTTAAATTATTGTAATAATCCATGGCAAATTCTTCGATCGCGACTTTTTGCTTCGGGTCAGTGGCAGTTCGGGAATACATCATGAGTTCTTCAATCGCGTTGTCCTGTATCGCGGTTATATTGTCGATCCGGTTGATCGTAAGCACGTTATTATAATTGATATCTGACAGATTGCGATGGTTGTTGCTCACCACAATGGCAACGGTTGCAAGAATCCCTGCGATCCCAAGGAAAATTATTCCCATGAGGGAATAGGTAGTTTTTGCCTGGATTTTGCTGACTATCATTTTTTTTCTTTTCTTCATATAAAACCCCGTGATTGATACGATGGATTATTGCAGCACGAATTATCTCGCATGCGAAAGAGACGTTTATATATTACTCGATAATTGTAAAAAAATCAACTGATTTTTTGCACCCAGTCATTTTTCGGGGATAGTCATAGACTCTGCAATACTATGTCATCCCCGCGCAGGCGGGGATCTTTTAATTCCGAGTCTGCGGGATTGGATTCCCGTCTTATCGGGAATGATATGGATAGTTGCCCTCATGAGAATAGGCACATAGTAAACCTGCGTCTGAATTATAAAAAATAGTTCTTGTCACTTTCTACGGAGGATGCTAATACTATTCCTCAGGAAACCCATATGGATGACAAAATTGTATTACTCCAAAAAATAGATCTTTTTTCGAAACTCAATATTGAAGAATTGCAGACTATTGCCCGATACAGTGATTTCGTTTCATTCACCAGGGGAGGGGTTGTCTTCAAGGAAGGAATGCCATGTGAAGAATTATTTGTGATTCAGAAAGGCGGTATAGTAATAAGAAAAGAGATGCATGATAAACGATCCAAAGATATTGCAAGGTTTGTGGCCGGTGAATGTTTCGGTGAGATGGATCTGTTAGAGGACTGTCCGAGATCGGTCACAGCGATTGCCGAATCGGATGTCAGGCTCATACGTTTTCCCCGGAAGGGGGTTTCGTTCAGGGGGATTGTCGACATACACCCTGAAATTTCAGCTCGGATGCTGCATAAACTCATAGCCATAATCGCCGGAAGGATACGGTCGGTCAACAAGCTTATATCCGAAAAAACACCCTGGGTGCAGGACCTCCGCAGGAAATTGCTCACCGACAAGCTCACCGGACTTTATAATAAGACATTTCTCGATGATGACTTTCCCCGTCTTATGCACGAATACGGGGAGACCTTTTCCATCCTGGCCATCAAGCCCGATAATTTCAAAGAAATCAACGATACATACGGACATGATGCCGGGGACAAGATGCTGACCCTTCTTGCTGTTTTTATTCATTCTGCTTTAGAGGCGAATGATATTGCGATCCGTTACAAGGGGGATGAGTTTATCGTCATCCTACCGCATACTTCATACGATGCAGCCATCAGCCGCGCCGAGGAAGTACGGTCTACAATAGCCAGTATGGATGTTCAGCATATAACCCAGGGACCTTTCTCTATCTTGACAAGCATCGGTGTGTCCACCTTCCCGCATCATGCGGTTGATGACCGGGCACTCGTTGAATCGGCTGTTAAAAAGATGTATGAAATAAGAAACAAAGGGGGGGACGGCGTCTATGGATAAACCGGCCGATTTCGCCAAAAGAGTCCCCATCTTTTTATCCCTCGATGAAAGGGAACTGGAGTATGTGGCCAAGTTTCTGAAAACCGAGGATATGAAGGCTGGACAGACCATCTTCCGTGAAGGCCAGGCCGGGGACAGGCTCTACATAGTTGCACGCGGGGTCATTGCCAGTTCAAGCCTGATGCCTAACGGCAAACAGCGAGAGATAAGCCGTTTCGTCTCCGGGGAATTTTTCGGTGAGATGGCCATTTTCGAGGACGCTCCACGATCTGCATCATGCTATGTTGTTGAGGACGGTGCACTTCTGTCTTTTCATTCCACGGATTTTTTCAGTATCATCATGCATAATTCAGCGATTGCAAACAAGATCATGTATGCGATTATGAATATTGTTTCACAGAGACTCAAGGATAAAAGCGAATTTCTGTCCGACCTGGTGCACTGGGGGGAAGCCGCCCATAAAAGGGCAATAACCGACGATCTTACCGGCATTTACAACCGGCGTTTTTTGGACGATGAACTCGAAATCTATTTTGAATCAGCGCGCAAGAGCGGAAAAGAGTTGTCGGTTATGATGATAGACCTGGACCGTTTCAGGGTCATCAATGAAGATTTCGGGCTGCAGGCCGGGGACCGCGTTCTGAAACGAGTTGCCGATCTTTTTAAAAGGGAGTTGAGAGAGGGGGACATTCTCGCCCGGTATGGAGGGGATGAATTCGTTATAATACTCCCCAATACAAAAACCGACAAAGCACACTCAATCGCGGAAAGCATACGTTTAAAGGCCGCGAAGATTCATCTGCTGAAGCAATCTGACGGTACGACTTTCGATGTGTCGTTAAGCATCGGCATCTCGTCGCATTCGTCGGTGACAGATACCATCGAAAGTTTAAAAGAGAGTGCGGACCAGGCGCTGTACAGGGCCAAGAAGGAGGGGCGCAACAGGGTGATAAGCACAAATAGTTAAAAATTTTTTACACTAACATCACGTGCGGAATGTATAACTGCATGAGGCTAAAAAAGGAAGATCTTTTTAACATGAAAAAACCGATTAAATGCATTGTAGCCAGGAAAATGACCATACATGCGATTCTCAGGGAGATCGCGCGGAAAGATCATTTTCTCATTATTGGCCACTTAAATCCGGATGAGGACTGCCTTGCCTCCATGACGGCCATCGCATTGATCATTTCAAAATTTCGCAAAGATGTAAAGTTGTATTGCAGCGGTGTCGTGCATGAGCATTTTCAGTTTTTGCTTAACATATGCAAGTATAATTCGATACATGTGTTGACCAGTGAATTCATCATCCAAAATAAAATTGGGGCCATCATTATATGCGATACGCCGAAACCCTCCATGATGGATGTGAATGATCAGATCATGCACATCATGAATGACCCTGCAGTGACTAAAATTGAAATTGATCATCATACCGGCGCCGACAGCGAATACATCGGTGACCCCGGGTACAGGTATGTTATGGAGGCTTCCTCGACTGCCGAACTCATCGGGCTCATGGTCCTTTCACTGAAGCGGAAGTTTCTGCTCAGGCGACGGCTTCATATTGCCGATCCGTTGTCGCGTAACGTTGTCCTTTCCTTGATCACCGGCATAATCGGCGATTCGAAAATGGGCGTGCTCCTGAAGTCGCGGCGGGAGAAAAAAAATTATAATTTTTTTGTCGGTTATTACAACGACCTCCTGAAGCGGGAGACGCAGGGTGTCGGCAATTTTTTTGATAAGATGCAGGTATACGAGGAGATACAGCGGATCTCTAATAATGAAGCACGATGTTATAATTATATCATTAAAAAAAAGCAATACACCGACCATATGGCATACATCGTACTTACTGCAGATGATATGTCATATCTTGCCAACGAACATGGACGGGACACAATCATATCAGTATCGAGGAGCATCGCCGATGATCTGGCTGAGGACAGCGGATGCATCAGCCTCGTTTCCTATTGGGATGAGCTTCCAGCGTCACAGCTGGTCGAGTTCCGCATGAGGAGAAGTAAATCATTCCGTCGTTTTGACCTGAGAGACGTTATTACTTATTTCTCAATTCATAACGGGGGAGGGCATGAAGGGGCAATCGGGTTCAGGATACAACGGGAAGAAATAAACGACCAGGATGCCTTTGTCAAAAATTTGGCGCATAGGATTGACAGCGAGTTGTTGTCGAAGTTATTTTCTTAAGTTCCAAGGGCCTCTGCTGCTCCTGTGAAAAATTCCTGAAAGTCCCCCTCCGGGGGATTTAGGGGGCTTTTCAGTGGGTATGGTTCCAGGACACATTAATTGTTAATCACGCGGTCAAATTCTCTAGTACCGTATTTCGATATCGGATACCGGGTAAGAGGCGCATGAATGAATATATCCGTTTTCGCGGTCTGACGACCGAACATGCACATTCGAAGGTACGAACACGGTCCCCTTTGTCAGTTTTACGCGGCACAAGCTGCATTCCCCCGATCGGCAGAGGGACGGCAGGACAATCCCGGCGCGCTCGAGTGCGGCAAGCAGCGGCTCTCCGGCCCGGGCCTTAAACCCCTTGCCGCCGGCAACACTCACGGAAAACATATCGCTTTCTAAAACCCCGGAAGGCCAGCCCGCCTGTTTGGATATGTGCGCCGGCATCCCGAACATCTCGTGACGGATTTTTCTGCGGGGAAGCCCGAGTTTCGAAAGTTCAGGGATGCAAAAATCGTAGAGGCCCTGGGGTCCGCATACGTAAAATGTTTTCCCTTCAGCAGTGCCGAGGACTTCTTTTATGAGTTTTCCATCGATGAAGCCTTCACGGCATGCGAACGCCGGTGCGGGCTTTTCTATCACCGGGTAATATTTGAGCCCATTCCATCGTTTTGCGATTGCGGTGAGCTCGGAATGAAAAATGATATCTTCTGAATTGGAATTGCCGTAAAACAGGTAGATGACGCGGTCGGCGTTCGACTCTGCAGCCTCGCGTATCATGCTCATGAAGGGTGTGATGCCGCTCCCGCCTGAGATGAGCACTGCCGTTTTTTCATGAAAAACCGGGTTGTGATAAAAATTTCCCTGTGGCCCGGCGCATTCAAAGATATCGCCGATTTTAACCGAGTCAAGCATGTACAGTGAAACGAATCCGTTTTCCACCCTCCGCACTGTTATATCATACCACGCCGTTTGCCTGGGGCTTGATGATATGCTGAAGGGGCGGCTGGTGCGGATGCCGTTGATCGTAACTCCCACGGAAAGATATTGTCCCGGCAGGAACGGGGGAAGCTCGGAATTCACAGGAACAAGGCGAAATGTCTTTGTCGATGGGGTCTCGGTGATAATCTCGATGACCTTGAGCTGAAGATGTGCGGGATGGTAGCGATTGATTATCTCATCCACCTGGTCTTTGTCGATTGCCAGGTCATTTCCGTATTTTCGGGTTATCGCGATTTCTTTCATGATTTCGTCGTAACCGTCAAGCTGCTTAATTATATCCGGTTTCATTTGCTTTCTCCTTTTCTGATGTGACGAAGCGCAGCACGGCCGGCTGCCCCTCCGTTTTCAAGCGTTGGCTGAAAACCACCCGAACCGACCCAGCACCCTGCCAGGAAAAGCCCGCCGATAGGGGGACGATTCGGAACAAACATTGGGGACTGTCTTGTCAATTCATCAAAACCATAGACCGCGCCTTTTGGATGCCCGAGGTAACGGAGGTGTGTGATGGGCGTCGCGATCTCCATCTCCTCTATGCTGCCGCGGAGCCCCGGGAACACTGTTTCAGCCATGGAGAGCATTTTGTCCGCGAAACGGAATTTTTCAGATGCGTATTGATGGGGCGGAATGCGGAACCACTGGTCGCTATATTGCAGGGTGACCAGAGCCGCCTGGGTCGTTCCCGGAGGCGAGAAGCTCGGGTCAACGACGGTATAACAGGTCAGCATAACTCCTCCTTTATCAGGACGCAGACCCCTCATCTGGCTGTACATGTTGTCGATATCAGCCTGAGGGAACATGAAATGTGTCGATTCATGAATACCGAGGTCCTTCGGTTCCTTGTCAAAGCCCATATACATGGTAAAAGCGGACGGTCCAACCGCGGCGCCTTTGAGTTCTGAGAGGACTGAATCGGGGACATGCTCGCGGTCAATCAGGTTGATATAGGTCGCCATCTTTGACGCGTTGGAAATCACTATCGGTGCGTGAATCGAATCGCCTGAATCAGTCACGACACCTTGAACCCTGCCGTTTGCAACGAGGATTTTTTTTACAGCAGTGTTATACTTGATTTCGCCGCCACTGCTCAGTATTTTTTCCGCGATCGCATTGGATAGCGCCTGCGAACCCCCTTTAATATGAAAGGGCTTGAATTCAATATACGCAAAAATCATCATTGCCAGGTCGGCAAATGAAAGTTGTGCAGGGGGGAGGCCCTGGTATGTCCAATATGCCGAAAGGACCAGTTTAAGATAAGGGTCAGTGAAATACTCATCGAGTACTTTTTGTGAATCTGCAAGGGTATATTTGAAATAATTCGGGTATTTCGCACGTGATGCCTCAGGGTC
>JBFZEZ010000202.1:0-3634 GCA_041306585.1 Spirochaetota bacterium
AGAAGATGCTCGGCAAGGATGTCAGCGAAAAATTTCTGTCATCTTCTTTCGGCCTTACCTTCAAGGAATTCAAGGGGGGCGAGAAATCAAGCCTCAGTTTTCAAATTGAAAAGGGGGGTACTGTAAAAAATTTTACCACCCCCTATTTCATGGATTCCAAGACAAAATCACTCTACCGTGAACCGTATGTCAGGCATGGATTTTTTGGGGACACCTACATTATTCCTGAAAATTTTCAATCAGGGATAGAATCAATTTCATCTGTTGCATTGCATAAGGGCGAGTCGCAAAAACTCGGCGATCTTACTGTTACTTTCATTGAGTTCAAGATAAAGGACATGACATCCGGCAATCCTTCGGTGATTGCGGTTGTTGATTTCAACGGTCGGCGCGTTGAAATCGAGAAAAGGATGACCGGCGAAGGCGCGCAGATGTTCGATACAATAATACCGGGCACCGGCAGGACTGTTTCATTGCTGAGTGTGGACGCACAAGACAAAATGATTGTGCTGTATGTTTCACCTGGGAAAAATACGAAAATACCTCCTGATGGGGTACTTGTCAATGTGTCTTTCAAACGTCTGATCTGGCTGGTGTGGCTCGGGACAATACTTATTTCCGCAGGCGCGGTTATCGCGTTTTCGGGGAGGCGGAGGGGCTAAAGTTTTTTTTCGTTTTTTAATAATTTCATTGCGAGAATTGTTATCTCAATCTGTTTTTTTAGCTCTTCGAACGCTGCAGGTGCGTCAGCGAGGGTGCCGTTTTTACCGATTTTTTCCAGCGCAAGTGCGGCGTCATACGCCCTGGATGCTGAAAAGTTTGACACGGCCCCTTTGATCGTATGGGCTATTTTTCCGATTTTGTCGGCATCCTTCTGGCCCAATGCATCATCAATCCCCTGGATCAGTTTTGCGGAATCTTCAATAAAAATATCCACGAGTTCCTTAAGCAGGTCCATGTCCCCATCGAGGCGTTCGCGGAGGTCGTCGCGGTTGATTACATCTTCAATTTTCATACGCATTCCTTGATCTTCTTTTTGTATCTTATTGTTTTGTATTTTAACCCAATGTATCGGAAATTCAATTAAATTATTATCATTGTCTGAATTTTTCTTCAATTTTTGATTTATAAATTTATTGTTGACAATTGGGTGACAATATGATAATTTTATGGATTGAGGATAGGTAACATTAAGCATTTTAATCATCTGCATGAGTCAAAAATTGTCACCCCAGCCCGTTTTTTTGAATTATATTTTAATAAATCATCTCGATGAGAGAGATGCATATCAGGGATAGTTCATGATACAATCAGTCTCCATCAATTTTCGCCCGAATGATACTCACAGCCTGCCTATCATCATGGAATTGATCACTTTTCTTACGGGCAGGGGGATTTCGGTCATGCTCCCCTACCATGGGGCGATGCTTGACGATCACTGCGCGTCATATATTGTCGATGATGATGAATTCATCAATCGAGCTGACCTGGTAATAGCGATAGGCGGGGATGGTACTTTCCTGCGGACCGCCCGGATGTTTGTTGAGTCCGGTAAACCGATTTTCGGCATTAACAGGGGGTCGTTAGGATTTCTTACCGAGTTTAACCCTGAAGAGTCCATTCCCCATCTCAAGGATATTCTGGACGGGAGTTATTCGGTTTCAGAACGGACCGTATTTGAAGCCGTGTGTATAAAGAACGGGGCCGAAGTAAAAAAAATGGGTTTTCTCAACGACGCCGTTATTTCCAAAGGTGAGCTTTCCCGGGCTATTAAGCTTAATCTGGAACTTGACGGTATTTTTTTGAATTCTTATTCCGGGGACGGCCTTATTATTGCAACCCCTACAGGTTCAACTGCTTACTCTCTTTCAGCAGGGGGGCCCATCGTTACTCCCTCTAAAATCAATGTTTTTCTTGTGACCCCTATTTGCCCCCATACCCTGGGGATGCGGCCGATGATTGTTCCCGCTGCATCCACATTGAAAGCCCGAATTGTGACCGACATCAAGAATTTATTATTGACAATTGACGGCCAGGAGGCTATTCGAATTGATGGCGGTGAGGAGGTTATTTTTAAGCTTTCCAATCGCAGAATCTCACTTATCACGCATCCTGGAAAAAATTTTTACGCTATCCTGCGCGAAAAACTGCGCTGGGGCTGACATGTGAGGGTAACCCTGAATGCTTGTTGAACTCCGCATTAAAAATTTTGTAATTATTGAAGACCTTGTATTGCCTTTTAAACCGGGATTGAATGTACTCACCGGAGAAACCGGGGCCGGTAAATCCATTCTCATAGACGCCCTTTCCGGGGTCCTCGGTGAGAAAATGACAACGGACATGATACGCACCGGATTTGAAAAGGCGACACTCGAGGGTTTGTTCGATGTTTCATCCCTTCCTGATGTCCGAAAAACCCTTGAGGATTCCGGCATTGATTGCGATGACGATACCCTTATTCTCAGGCGCGAGCTTTTTTCGAGCGGTACCGGCCGGTGTTTTGCAAATGCGGTTCAGATCCCGATTTCCAAACTCAGGCAGATTTCAGAAAATCTTCTTGATATTCATGGTCAGAATGAACACCAGAACATCATGAAAGTCGGAAGACACCGCGAACTCCTCGACGGTTTCGCGCGTCACCTCGACCGGGTTGATGCCATCAGGGCCCTTCACGAAAAACTCAACAACCTCAAGGAGCGGCTCAACTCTTTTGAAATCGATGAAAAGGAAAAAGCCCGCCGCATCGACTTCAATACCTTTGCCATCAACGAAATTGAATCTGCCGAACTCACCCCGGGTGAGGATGAAGAACTCAAACGGGAGTCTCACCTCCTCGCCAACGCTGAGAAGCTTTTTACCGAGATCAATAACGCGTCAAAACATATGAACGGCGACGGTGGGGTGGTCCAGCGCCTCAAGATGATTGAGCAGGGCCTCTCCCGAGTGTCTGCATACGATGACGAAATTTCAGACACCCTTGAATTGATTAAAGAATCCCTCTATTCCCTTGATGATGTATCGCATTTTCTCCGTGATTATGAGAACCGGATCGATTTTTCCCCTGAGCGGATCAACCGCGTTGAAGCGAGGCTCTCACTCATATCGTCGCTGAAAAAGAAATACGGCGATTCAATCGAAAAGGTGATTGAGTATTTTGAAAAAGCACGGAAGGAGCTTGACTCAATATCATCAAGCGATGAGGAGCTCGGGAAATTGAAAGAGGAATATAGGAAAACTCTGCAGGAAGCAAAGCGCGTCGCACTTGAATTATCCGAAAAGAGAAAGGCGTCCGCATCAAAACTCGAACAGCTCGTGATGAAGGAGCTTGCCGACCTCGGCATGGCCGGGACCGTCTTCCGCGTCTCCATCACCCGGGAAGCAAGCCCCGTCGGGGAGATTGAAAGCGATAGTAAGCGCTATCTGTTATATCCGCACGGGCTTGACAAAATTGAATTCCTGCTTTCCGCAAACAGCGGCGAAGACCTGAAACAGCTCCGCAAAGTTGCTTCCGGCGGGGAGATGTCGCGCATAATGCTCGCCCTGAAAAACGTCATCCTGTCCGGGGACATCGTCGACAGCCTCGTGTTTGACGAGGTTGATGCCGGTATCAGCGGTAAAACGGCCGAGATCGTCG
>JBFZEZ010000203.1:0-3422 GCA_041306585.1 Spirochaetota bacterium
ACTACACCCCTTTTCACGATACAATAAAAAAAATCATCGATTCAGGTGAGGTCGAATGCGTGATAGAATGTCATACCATGATGCCCGTCGGCCCTATCATGGCGCCTGATGCGGGAAAACCGAGACCGATACTCTCTGTGGAATATATCATCAGCAATAATGACGGATTACATGAGACATGCCCCTACGACCTCGCCCACAACCTGGTGCTGTGTATGAAAAAATCCCTCGGCGATGAGGATGAAAGCGTGACCACGAAGTTCGCCCTCTCTCAGGAACCCTCAACGGGTCATATAATAAAAAAATACGGAAAAATGAAAATTCCGTTTATTCGGATATCCCTCTCAAAGGCCCTTTTCATCAACGATACATATTTTAATTACGATTACATGCGTGTGGACGAACTGCGCCTCAGGCACCTGAAGAAACGCATATGGGAGGGGATTGAGAGGTTTTTTAAGGGGAATTTTTAAGGAGATGGGGGGGGATGATTTAAAGAATCTTGACAAGTAATTGAGTTTTGAAATTATATGTAAAAAAAGTTAGGCAAGCTGATAATAAGATAATAGGTCATCTTCAACAGGAAACTCACAATGTCATTCCCGTGAAGACGGGAATCCTTAATTCGCGTCTGGCGAGAAGGATCCCCGCCTGCGCGGGGATGACATATTATTGCTGAGTCGATGATTACACTTATAACAGTTTAAAAATGAGGCACCACCATGAAGACCATATACCTTGGTATGACCGGCGATATAATTCATCCTGGAATAATAAATATCATCTCTGAGGCCGCGAAAAGAGGAAATGTGCTTGTCGGACTCCTGACCGATTCGGCAATCGCCTCCCACAAACGCCTTCCTTTTCTCACTTATGAGCAGCGTCTGAAAGTCGTTGAAAACATTAAGGGCGTCGACCGTGTTGTTCCCCAGGAGGAATGGAACTATGTTCCGAATCTTAAAAAATACAAACCTGATGCGATTATACATGGCGACGACTGGAAAAGCGGTCCACTCAGCAAAGTGCGCGAAGAAGTTTATAAGGTCATGAAAGAGATCGGCGGCGAGGTCATTGAGATCCCCTATACACCGGGCATAACATCGTCAATGCTCAATGAGGCACGAAAAACAATTGGAACAACCCCGGATATCCGCCTGAAGACACTTCGCCGTTTGATTGGCGCAAAACCGATCGTCAGAATTATGGAGGCCCATTCGGGTCTATCGGGTTTGATCGTCGAAAACCTGGAAATTGAAAAGGATGACGGGATTCACCAGTATGACGGAATGTGGTCATCCAGTCTCACTGATTCAACCAGCAAAGGGAAGCCCGATATTGAAGCGGTTGACCTCACAACACGGCTGCAGGGTCTAACCAACATTCTCGAGTGTACGACAAAACCGATCATTTACGACGGAGACACCGGGGGTATTTCGGAACATTTCGTTTTTACCGTCAGAACACTTGAGCGCAACGGCGTCTCAGCTGTTATAATTGAAGACAAAGTTGGACTCAAAAAAAACTCCCTTTTCGGGACCGAGGTTGAACAGCAGCTTGCCACAATCCCAGAATTCTGCGAAAAAATCAGTGCGGGTAAAAAAGCACAGGTGACCTCGGACTTTATGATTATTGCAAGACTCGAAAGCCTGATTGCCGGAAAGACCATTGACGATGCCATCGAACGCGGATTTTCATACGTCCGTGCCGGGGCTGACGGCATCATGATACACAGCAAGGAGAAATCCGGTGAGGATATAAAAGAATTCTGCAGGCGGTTCAAGAATGAGTTCTCATCCATCCCGATTGTACTCGTCCCCACCACATACAATCAGTTTACCGAAATGGAACTGCAATCGTGGGGGGCGAACATCATAATTTACGCCAATCACATGCTGAGGTCATCATATCCTGCAATGCTTGAGACAGCACGACTGATCCTTGAAAAGGAACGTTCAAAAGAAGCTGATTCGTTATGCATGCCGATAAAAGAGATACTCGAACTCATACCAGGAACGAAATAGAGGAGAGCACGATGATTGATACGCACAATTTCGGGGAAGAGCTGAAACGATACGGTTATGATTTTTACAGCGGGGTGCCCTGTTCATTTCTAAAAGATCTTATCAATTATGCGATTAACAATTGCGAGTATGTCATGGCCGCCAACGAAGGGGACGCCGCTGCAATCTGCGCAGGCGCCCAGATTGCAGGACGGAAAACAGTTGTCCTCATGCAGAATTCAGGCCTTGGTAACGCGGTTTCTCCGCTGACATCCCTTAATGCAATTTTCAATATACCGGTGCTCGGTTTTGTTTCATTGCGGGGTGAACCCGGCGTGTCCGATGAACCCCAGCATGAACTGATGGGGGTGATTACGGACAGTATGCTGAATACAATGCGGATCGAAAATGCCGTGTTATCTGATGATCCGGCGGAAGCCGCAAAACAGCTTGCAGCCGCCGATCAGATAATACTATCGGGTAAGCCGTTCTTTTTTATAGTACGCAAGGGGACTTTTTCAAAAGTTTCCCTCGACAGCGGCAAAAAGCCCCCAAAGCGCGAGGGGCTCGAGACAAGAGGTCATATGCTCGAAGCTGCCTGCGCCGCTTCAGCATCAGATTCTCTTTTCATAGCAACAACAGGATTTACAGGGAGAGAATTGCATGAGCTCGGCGACCGCAAAAATAATTTTTACATGGTCGGTTCACTCGGATGCGCTTCCTCGTTTGCGCTCGGGATTTCTATCGCCAGACCGGATAAAAAAATTATCGTTTTTGACGGCGACGGGGCCCTGCTGATGAGGATGGGGGCGCTTGCGGTCAACGCGGCATACAAACCTGCCAATATGATACATATTTTATTCGACAATAACGCACATGAATCAACCGGCGGCCAGTTTACCGTATCGGGGAATGTCGACTATCCGGGGCTTGCCCGCTCATGCGGATACCCTGATATACTATCTGTTTCAGACGCGGAATCATTGCGCATCGCGGTGTCCTCTGCGCAGAAAAAAACGGGATTGACATTCATTTATGTCCCCATTTCTCAGGGGGCTCCTGAGACCCTCGGACGGCCGAAAGTAAAACCACCAGAGGTTGCCCGCAGATTTTCTTCATTTATTGGAGGACTCAATTGATCAGACAGGCTGTTATAATGGCAGGCGGGCTCGGGTCCAGACTGAAAACCCGGACTGAGGCAATGCCCAAAGGATTTCTGGAGATCGACGGTAAGCCGATTGTTGAACGTTCAATAAAAAAATTATTCGCGGCTGGTGTGGAAGAGATCATTATCGGGACCGGACACTGCAGCGAATGGTTTGACCGTCTCGCTCGCGCGTATCACTGCATAAAACTTGTAAAGAATGAGCGGTATGCTGACACCGGCAGTATGGGGACACTCGCGTGCTGCATACCCCATGT
>JBFZEZ010000204.1:0-10437 GCA_041306585.1 Spirochaetota bacterium
CAAGATAGGGGAGGAGGTCGATTTTATTCAGGATAAGGGTATGGGACGTATTGAACGCGAGTGGATATTTCGCGGGTTTGTCCTCTCCTTCGGTAACCGACAGGACCACAATCCGTTCATCGTCGCCAAGTTGAAATTCAGCCGGGCACACCAGATTGCCGATATTTTCTACGATGATGAAATCGAGACTGTCGAGGTCGAACGACTCGAGGCACTTCATAATCCAGGAGCTTTCGAGGTGGCAGTCTCCGCCGAAACGCTCTGTTTCTATCTGAATAATGGGGATATTGTGTTTTTGGAGCCGTTCAGCATCCTTCGTTGTTTTAATGTCGCCTTCAATAACTGCTATGCGGTACGATTTATTCAGTGCCTTGATGATTTTATCGGTCAGGGTGGTCTTTCCCGATCCGGGGGAACTCATGATATCGATCATGTAGATTTTTTTTGATTTGAGCAGGGCCTTAACATCATCCGCCATTTCGCGATTTGATTCCATTATATCCTTGAGGATCTGTATTTCCATCGGTTTCTCCCTTATAAAAATGATTTTAATTCTATTCTCAATAGACTTGCTTTCTTTAGCTCTGTCATTCTCATGCATGCAGAAATTTTTCATTTAACGAGATGACGTTGAATACTTTAGTCGTTTCAGTCTTGTTACCAGTTAAATAATGACAAAGATATTGTCTATTATTTTTTCAACTATCATTGAGTTATAAGTAAGGCCTTGCTTCTTTTGGGTCATTTCACGTTTGAAGTTATTATGTATTCGGTTTATTAGTGTTTTATTGCGTACCCGGCTGTACCCGGCTCTGACCCTCATGTTTTTTTTCCGAATTTTAAAAATACACAGCCAGCCGCTTTCGATAGGCCTCCTCATAGAGTAAAAATTTTTTAACACATTCCTCAAATGTATTTCCGAGTTGAATAAAAAAATAGTGCAGGGTTATTTTGAACGGAACGGAGTTGTTTTTATTGAGATAGCAATTGATGAAACCAATGTCGTTATTTCGCGGATCTCGTGATAAACCTTTTCTGACCGGATTATATCCAATATACCACAGCAACCATAGAAGATACCCCTCTGGATTATCAGCTTCTTCGATGACGGATGATCCAAACCGCTCATTCCAAAATGCCCCGGTTTGTCCCATGGCCTTGTTATACTTTTCTGCTATTCTCGCTTTTATATATTGCACAATGCGGGATATTGTTTCATTGTCATCGCAGGTTTTTATTATCAAATGAATGTGATTTGCAACAATTTCTGAGGCAATGAGCTCAAAAACGTATTTTTCCTGACACATCTTGATTGCTTCAATAAAATATTTTTTTCCATATTTGCCCTGAAGCAGATTTTTCTTACCATGGCACCGGCTGTAAATGTGATGAGTGAAGCCTTGTGCAATGTTTCTAGTTGGCCGTGGCATAATTTCCTCCGGAATTAATTTGTTTATTATTAATACGTATGAGAATTGGAAAAATTAAAAAAAATTGAAAAAAAATTGAGGGTCAGAGCAAAAAAATGATAAAAAAAGGGTCAGAGCCTCTCCTGAGCCTCTCCTCAGAGCCTCTCCTCATGGGAGAAGTGTCATTTTTTTGTATATTTTTTTCTGAAATAAAACATTGACAGCGATAAAATCAAAGAAAAACTATCAGCACAGGCAGAAGCTTATGTATATGCACAATTTTTACCCTGGGAAGATGTAATCCGGATGAAAAAACATTACGACATCCGCATAAAAGGAATAGTTCAAGGGGTCGGGTTCCGCCCTTTTATTCATAATCTGGCAATCGCACACGGTATCCTCGGCGAAGTTGTCAATGATACTGAAGGTGTTTTCATTTTCGCCGAGGGTGATGAAGCCACGCTTACCGGATTTATCAGGGAGATATCAATAAAAGCACCTCCACTTTCTTATATTCGTTCAGTTGAATACAACGAGGGAGAGGTGAATGGATATCCTGCGTTTACTATTGGGAAAAGCAGGGACACCGGGACACGTATGGCCTTCTATTCTCCGGATATTGCTGTGTGCGACGATTGCATGCGCGAATTTTTTGATTTTGAGGACAGGCGTTTCCATTATCCTTTCATAACCTGTATTAATTGCGGGCCCCGGTTCAGCATCGTGAGCGATATTCCATATGATCGTCCAAATACAACTATGGCCCCCTTCGAAATGTGCTTCGACTGCAGGGTGGAATACACTGACCATACCGATCGCCGTTTTCATGCTCAGCCGATCGCATGCCCGGTTTGCGGTCCCCTTTTGGCCCTTTTTTCGAATAATCGCGAGCATATTGTGGCCGATACGGACGCTATTGCTCGAAAGACGGTTGATTTTCTTAAAAATGGGCGCATTGTTGCGATCAAGGGGGTTGGGGGATATCATCTTGCAGCGGACGCCCTCAACATTGAGGCTCTGACCCTCCTTCGTGAAAGGAAAAAGCGTCCATACAAGCCTTTCGCCCTTATGGTTGGTGATATCACAACAGCGGAACGCCTATATCAAATTTCTCAGATTGAACGTTCTTTACTTCTTTCTAAAGAACGTCCTATTGTTCTTTTGAAAATCAATAATGACATCGTGAATCCTCTTGTTGCCCCTCAATCAGCCTGGCACGGTGTCATGCTCCCATATACACCATTTCAGCACCTCATGTTTTCTCTTGATCCTGACATGGTCCTTGTAATGACAAGCGGCAATGTTTCCGATGAGCCGATCGTTTTTGATGACAATGATGCATTCGCTCGACTTGCCGGGATCGCCGATTATTTCGTAACATGTGACCGGGAAGTGCTTGCCCAGAGTGACGATAGTGTTATGTTTGTCGAGGGGTCAGAGCCCTACATGATCCGCAGGGGCCGCGGGTTTGTCCCGGTGCCGTTTAATGCGGCAGTCAGCACAAAAAAGATGCTCGCGCTCGGCGGCGACCTCAAGAATAGCTTCGCGTTTGCGCGGAACGATTTCACGATCATGAGTCAGTACCTCGGCGATATGGGGGACGCTTTTACCTACAGGGCATTCCAGAGGACCGTACGTCATTTTATAAAGATTTTCGATGCCGAACCTGAAATTGTTGTATCCGATCTTCACCCTGGATATATGACAACGTCTTTTGCCGACGAAATCGCGGTACGCGGAGCTCGTCAGCTTCAGGTCCAGCATCACCATGCCCATATTGCGTCTGTTCTCGAAGACTGCGGGACGGACGAACGGGTGATCGGCATCGCCTTCGACGGCACCGGTTACGGCACAGACGGTACCCTGTGGGGGAGCGAGTTTTTAATTGCTGATTGTTCCACATTTTTACGGGCCGGGCATTTCTCGTATTTCCCGCTTCCGGGAGGGGAAAGCGCTATTCGGGACGTGTGGAAGATCGGGCTCTCCCTTCTTTATTCCGCTTACGGGAAGGATTTCCCGCTCATGCAAAAAGACAGCAGAACAGACATACTGATTCAGATGATTGACAGGAGTATGAATTCACCCCTTACTTGCAGCATCGGAAGGATTTTTGACGGCATCTCAGCTATACTCGGGATATCGCATTCTGTCTCCACTGAAGCAGAGGCGGCAGTACTTCTTGAGGATGAAGCCCATAAAAGCCTGAATACAATTGATAGATATCAAATCAGCATGGATACTGCGGATGGTCTGCTCGTGATTTCTACTGATGACCTTGTGAGATATGTTGCGGATCTGCGGCAGCAAGACATTGCTATATCGGATATCTCAATGGCTTTTCACAATGCAATAGCACACACATCCGTGATTGCGGCAGTGAAATTGCGTGAGTTGCATTCCGTCAATACTGTTGCTCTGAGCGGGGGAGTGTTTCATAACAGGATAATTCTTCGCCTCATGATTCAGTATCTCAAGGACGCCGGGTTCAATGTGCTTACGCCAAAGCGGGTCCCCTTTAACGATCAGTGTATCGCGCTGGGCCAGTTGGCGATTGCGCGTACCATGACAGGGTGAAGACGCGCCCACACTCCCTCATTGCTAGGGTTCACTACCACTATTCCGGTCTTTGGTAGGGTGAGGGGGAGTTGTCTCAAGCATTCCGTTGATTAAGTTTTGTTTTGAGAAATGTCCGGTGGTAATGTGAAACATTTTATCTTCTTTTCCAAGGAGTCTGTGTTTTATTGATTTCGGATGTATACCTTCCCTGTAAAGCTCGCGTGTTCTATCGCGCATATCCTTCATGAATGTTATCTTTGCCCGAATCGCTTCACCGCCGTTTCCGATTACCCCTTTCAGGCTGCAGAATATTGTCGAGACCTTCAGCTCGGACAAGCGTTCGAGCGAGGCCAGGAGCTGATTGAAATTTTCATCTTTCCTGAGATATAAATTTTTTATTCCGCAAAACATGTCACCGGTGAAAAGCCATCCTTCTGTCTCCTCAAACAAACAGATATGCCCCACGGAGTGACCGGCGACAGTGATTACGCTGAATGTGTATCCCCCCGCTTGTATTGAATCACCAATAGCAATCGGAATTGACGATTTTGGTGAGCCCCATACAATGCGCTGATATAATCTCAATCCTATGGCACGGGGTTTTTTTATATAGGGGATCGATTCAGGATGCGCGAAAATTTTTGATCCGTACTTTTTTTGCAATTCAGCGTTGTTGCCGATGTGATCTTCATGATAATGTGTATTGATGATTTTTGAAATATTGTTTTTCGAGAGAGAAGTCAGTAGTTCATCACCGGCATATCTTGTTCCGGTATCGATCAGGGTGTCTCCGATGAGAAATGCATGGGTATAGCAGGGTACCATCCCACCGATGCTTCTTCCAATTTTAAATATTGTTACATCGTTATATGCGGATGTGAACAGCATAATACATACCTTCTGCAGTAATTTTAAATATACGGAGCGCATCTTTTTGATCGCAAGCAGAGGATTTTTTATGCAGCGATTTCAAAGCCGGTGTTCTTTGTCTCGTGAATATCAGGGCATTTTTCATTACATTTACATTTTTTTTTAACGGAATAATATTAAAAAATGTATGGTTAATACTAATTACATGTCAAATATTTTTTATTTTGGGAAGAATGTATTGCTGGTGAACGCTCTGCAGGGGTGGCGGGTGCAATGTATTTGAAAAAAAATAACCCCGCCCGATTGGGTGAGGTTTTATAATGAGAGGTTTTTTATGAAAAAGTATTTTACTGCCGGTATGGGATACCGGAGTAGTACTGATTCGAAGACATAAGAAAAATATATCATTAAAAAAGCAATTATTTTTTTATAAAAAATAAAATTTCATAGGTATTAGGTCATTTATAGTGGGTATTTACTAAATTGTACCTATATGTCATCCCCGTACCAGCCTGCGCGAGTATAAACTACGGCGGGGATCCTTATCGCAAGACGCGAATTAAGGATTCCCGTCTGCACCGGAATGACATGGTATGGATTGTTACCCCCTAAAAATGACCTCTTACTTTATATTTTTTTGTTGAATTTTTTTTTGTTTGATTGTACTAATTTTATATGCAGAATTTTATTCCATTCATAAACAATGGAATTTTTTTTGCATATATTAAATTCCGAACAGGAGGCGGCTCGATGGGTTTATTTGGAATAATTATGTATTTGTTGTTAGGTCTCGCGGCGGGATGGCTGGCAGGAATTATATGGAAAGGAGAAGGATTCGGAGCGCTTTTTAATATGATTATCGGTGTTGCCGGTTCTTTCCTTGGAGGCTTTTTATTTAGATTTCGTGGGATATCCTTTCACGGTTTGATAGGGTCATTCATTGCATCCCTTGCGGGAGCGCTTATCCTCCTTGCGATTATCAATCAATTCAATAAAGTCAAAAAAACTCGACGTAGATAAGGAATTCCGGTTTTTTTTATTTTTGCATTCCCATCACACTATCGAATCGATCCTTATCTTCCTTGAGTATCGATCCGATATCACCCGCCAGACGTATGTCAATTGCCTTTGTTTTTTGCACCTGATTAGTAAAAACCTCCCTTGCTGAGCCGATGCTTTTTCTTTCGATACATACAAGTTTTGTTCTTGATTTTCCTGGGCTAAAATTCTAGATGTTAGCAAAAAATAATAGATCCAAACTCTTGAATCATTTGAAATGGAGTAATTTCGGGAAATCCCCTTTATTTAAATGACGAAGCCTCATGTTAATCTTAAATGATTTGTGCGATAGGGTTTCTGGTTTTTTAAGGATTTATTTTTTTTTAATTTAAATTATGGGGAAAATTTTTACTTCAATAAAGTTATTTTATTATAATAATTGATATTATTATAATAATTTGCTTTGAATAATATCGTTAATTATATGATATGTTTTTAATCTAATTGCAACTTTTTTCTCAAATAATTTGATTTAAAGCTATTTTTAAATAAGCATCTATAATTAAATGTGTATTTTAATTATAGATTTTCTTTAAATTGATATTAATTAGTATTTATTTGTGAAAAAAATTACAATCTTTTCCTTTTTTCTATTGCATGTTTCAACTATTTTCTTATATTTGTTTTTGGAATTGTTTCATAACAATTATGTATTCGATCAAAAAATATTTAAAGAGGGTTTATGGGTACTATCACAGACGTAGTAAAGCAGACGGTTGAGAAGTACAAAAATGACTCCGTGATGTTGCTTGAAATCATAAGAGAGGTACAGGCACAGCTCGGTAGCGTATCTGATGGGGCCATAGTTCAGATCGCAAAAGATTTAAACATCTCAGCAGTTGACGTTGAAGGGGTGGCGACTTTTTATCACTTCTTTTCAAAGAAACCTGTTGGGAAGTATGCAGTATATCTCAACAATAGTGTTGTAGCGACCATGAAAGGCCGCGCAGCAGTTGCGAAGACCTTCGAACAGGAAGCAGGGTGCACTTTCGGCACCACAACTGCTGATGGGAAGATCGGCCTTTTCAACACCTCCTGTATCGGCATGAACGACCAGGAGCCGGCGGCGATAATCAACGGGCATGTATTCACCAGTCTTGATGCAGCCAAAGCAAAGGATATCGTTGCTGGAATGAAGTCCGGTAAAGATGTTAAAGATCTGATTAAAAATTTTGGTGACGGAAAAAACCAGTCGGAACTTATTAAGTCGATGGTTAATAACAACATCCAAAAGAGTGGTCAGGTCCTCCTTTCAACCTTTGAGTCAGGGTCGGCAATTAAAAAGGCCGTTTCGATGACACCTGAAAACGTTATCGAGGAAGTAAAAGTTTCAAATCTCAGAGGAAGAGGTGGGGCAGGTTTTCCCACAGGTATGAAATGGGAGTTCACCCGCAAGGCCGAAGGGAAAAAGAAATACATCGTATGCAACGCAGACGAAGGTGAACCCGGAACATTTAAAGACCGCGTTATCCTTACCGAGATCGCGCCGATGCTGTTCGAAGGCATGGCAGTCGCCGGTTACGCGATCGGGGCCGATGAAGGGGTCATCTACCTCCGTGCTGAATACATGTATCTCAAAAAGCATCTTGAGAATGTTCTTGATGAGCTCCGCAAGAAAAACATTCTCGGTAAAAATGTTGCCGGGAAAAGCGGTTTTAATTTCGAAATAATTATCAAATACGGCGCCGGCGCTTATATCTGCGGTGAAGAGTCCGCGTTAATTGAATCGGCTGAGGGAAAACGCGGTATGCCGCGGAATCGTCCCCCATTCCCAGCGCAATACGGCTACATGGGGAGCCCGACATCGGTAAATAACGTGGAAACCTTTTGCTCAGCGGCACGGATCGCTGTTGAAGGCGGGAAATGGTTCGCTACTATGGGCACAGCCCAGTCGAAAGGGACCAAGCTCCTTTCTGTATCCGGCGACTGCAAAAAACCGGGCGTATATGAAATAGAATTCGGAACAACCATACAGACGCTGCTCGAAGAGTGCGACGGCCGTACTGCGGTTGCTGTTCAGGTCGGCGGTCCTTCAGGGAACTGCATCGGGAAAAAGGATTTCGGGCGCAGAATATGCTTTGATGATCTCGCGACCGGCGGTTCCATCATCGTGATCGGCAAAGAGCGCGATTTGCTCGAGATCGTCCATAATTTTATGGAATTTTTCATCGAGGAATCATGCGGCTGGTGCGTACCGTGCCGGGCCGGAAACGTGATCCTGAAAAACAAGCTTGAAAAAATCATGCATGGCAAGGGATGCGCGACTGATCTCAAAGAACTCGAAGAATGGTGCAAGATCGTGAAGGCGATGAGCCGCTGCGGCCTTGGCCAGACCTCGCCGAATCCGATTGCCACGACCATTAAAAACTTCAGGGAAGTATATGAAGCAAAATTGGTCAAAGGCGTCGACTATTCGACCGAGTTCGATCTTGCTGCTGCGGTCAAAGATTCGTGCGCCGCGGCCGGAAGAAAACCATTGATAGAGGGACATTAATATGAGTGATATTAAATTTACCATAGATGGCAAAGAATGTACCGCCAAAAGCGGACAGACCATAGTGGAAGCTGCTACGGACAACAAGGTATATATCCCTGTTCTGTGCACCTTCAAGGGCCTGAAGCCGGCGGGGACCTGCCGTATATGTACGGTGAAGGTCGGCGGGCGCTTCCAGGCGGGATGTACCACGCCGGTAACAAACGGCATGGTCGTGGAAAACAAGACGACTGAGCTCGAGGATTTCAGGAAAGCCCTGGTCGAAATGCTCTTCGTCGAAGGGAACCATTTCTGTCCGGCATGCGAGAAAAGCGGGAGCTGCGAGCTTCAGGCGCTCGGTTACCGGTACCTGATGATGGTCCCGCGCTTCCCGTTCAGTTTTCCGCGTCATGCGGTAGACGGTTCGGCGCCGAACATGATCTACGAACCCAACAGGTGCGTGCAATGTCTCCGTTGTGTCCGCGGCGTCACAACAAGCGACAAGAAGCACGTGTTTGGCCTTGTAAATCGCGGAGATCATACAGCGGTGAAACCGGATGCGGAACTTGCAGCGAAACTTTCAGACGCTGAAACGCAGAAGGCGATGGATATGTGTCCCGTGGGCGCTATCCTCAAAAAGGAAGTCGGTTTTTCAACGCCAATCGGCAAGCGCAAGTACGACAGCACGCCAATAGGCAGCGACATCGAACGTTAATGTTCAGATGATAAGTTTTGTTCTTATAAAGTTTGGAGGTTTGTAATGAGTAAACCAGTAGTAGCGACAGCGTCACTCGCAGGGTGTTTCGGCTGTCATATGTCGGTTTTGGATATAGATGAAAGAATTCTCCAGCTCATCGAGGTGGTGGAATTCAACAAGTCGCCTATTGACGACATCAAGAAGTTCACAAAACAGTGTGATGTCGGCATTATCGAGGGCGGCTGCTGTAACAGTGAGAACGTGGAGAACCTTAAGGAATTCCGCAAGCACTGCAAGGTGCTGGTCGCCCTCGGCGAGTGCGCGATCATGGGCGGTCTTCCAGCTATGAGGAACGGCATCCCCGTTAAGGAATGCCTTGAAGAAGCGTATCTCAAGGGGCCAACGGTTGATGATAAAATCATCCCCAATGACGACGAGCTCCCGATGATCCTTGATAGGGTATATCCCCTTCATGAGATCGTCAAAATTGATTATTTTCTCCCCGGATGCCCGCCCCGAGCGGACCTTATATGGAACGCGCTTTTAACGCTGGCAACAGGGAAGGAGCTGGAGCTCCCGTATGATGTTGTTAAGTTTGATTAATATTGGAGAAAACTATGGGTCGTAAAATAACGATAGAACCGGTAACACGGGTAGAAGGACACGGTAAAGTAACCGTCCACCTCGACGATGCCGGGAACGTTTCCCAGTCGAGGTTACACATTGTAGAATTCCGTGGATTTGAACGATTTGTACAGGGGCGTCCCTACTGGGAAGCGCCTGTATTAGTACAGCGGCTATGCGGGATTTGCCCTGTCAGCCACCACCTTGCAGCGGCAAAGGCGATCGACGTGATCGCAGGCGCAGGGACCGGGGAAGGGCTCACCCCTACTGGCGAGAAGATGAGAAGGCTCATGCACTACGGGCAGATGTTCCAGTCGCATGCCCTTCATTTCTTCCATCTCGCGTCACCTGACCTTCTGTTCGGCGCCGACGCTGATCCCGCGATCAGAAACGTGATCGGCGTTGCGCTTCAGCATAAGGACCTTGCTGTACAGGGAGTCATGATGCGCAAATATGGTCAGGAGATCATCCGTGCCACTGCCGGGAAAAAAGTCCACGGCACAGGCGCGATACCCGGTGGAATCAACAAAAACCTGAGTATTCAGGAAAGGGACGAGTTTTTGAAGGGCCCCGATCCGCTCAACATCGACAAGATGGTGGCGTGGGCACAGGAAGCGGTTGATTTTTTCAAGGGCTTCCATGCGAAAAACGCAGACATGATCGATAATTTTTCGGTATTTCCTTCCAGCCACTTGAGCCTGGTCCGCAAGGACGGTGCGATGGACCTCTATCACGGGGTGCTCCGCGCT
>JBFZEZ010000205.1:0-2709 GCA_041306585.1 Spirochaetota bacterium
TATTCGAAATGTATGAATTTTCATAGGTTCACTCCGGAAATGATGTAAACTGGTGATTTATTTTCATAGATTATTGACGGGATGGTGTCAAGAAAAATTTTTGGCCTTTAATTTTCAAGAAGGAGGGAGATGGAGCATTTTATAGCGGTTAACGATTCAATTAGACAACACATGTCATTCCCGTACCCGCCTGTACGGGAATGACATGTGTTGTGGATTATCTTTACTTCTCATATGCCAATTAAAAAAGCCGCATTCACATGCGGCCTTTTCAATTCTTGATTTCAGCGATAATTAAACTATTCCGCTTTGGGATAAATCGAAACTTTCTTTTTATCCTTTCCCAATCTTTCGTATGTCACGAACCCGCCGATTTTCGCATAGAGCGTATCATCCGATCCGATGCCGACATTCGTCCCTGGGTGAATTCTGGTACCGCGCTGACGCACGAGTATCGAACCGCCGGAGACCAATTCACCGCCGTATCGTTTAACACCAAGCCTCTGCGAATTGGAATCCCTTCCATTCCGGGTTGATCCACCGCCCTTCTTATGTGCCATAATTTTCTCCGCAATATAATTATAAAATCATTTGAAGTAAACCGAATGGCATCTGCCGTAAGGTTACCTGTTTAAAAATTCAATTGTAATATAATCCGGGTACAGTTTTTCAATCTCGAAAATGCCGATTAAAAATGAATCCAGCAAAATGATCAATGCTTTTTTATCGTCATTACTCTGCTGATCCGGAATAAATTCGGTTTTCAGAAACCCTTTTTCATTGACAACAGTCTGTTTATAGGGAGTCAGTCTTCCGATTGACAAAACCAGGGTCTGTATGAGGGCGGATACAGCCGAACAAACTATATCCCTCCCTTTTTCAGCGAACTCGGCATGACCCTTTACAATTATCTGCACTGGTTTACCCGATTCGCCCGGAAACCGCACCCCTTTATCGAACTCAGCATTATAAAAGGATACGCTGATCAAGATTTTATTCTTAGCTCACGACGAGATCATTGATTTTGAGTTGGGTATACTGGGTCCTGTGTCCCAGCGTCCTCTGGTAATTTTTTCTTCTTTTAAATTTAATACCGCGAACTTTCTTTCCTTTTACTTCAGTGACGACTTGGGCTTTGACCTTCACATTTGTAACATAGGGCTGGCCGACAAGCACTTTGTCTCCGTCAGCAAAAACGATGACCTTGTCAAAAGTCATATCCGCTTGAGCGCCTTCAAGTCTGTCGACATTGACGAGGGCATCTTTTTCAACAGTATATTGTTTTCCTGCTATTTCTACAACTGCGTACATTTCTTTTTCCTTTTATAAAAATTAAAGAGGAAGGATATCCCTTCCTTTTTCTGTGTGGGCCCACAAGGACTTGAACCTTGGACCTACTGATTATGAGTCAGCCGCTCTAACCGACTGAGCTATGGGCCCAAAATAACAGTGTGCCATTTATATTGAGAAGTTGTATTATGTCAAGTAAAAATGACCATATAAATCAAAATTAGCCTGCATTTGCCAAAAAACCTCAGGGGGGAGTAATTTATACAATTATCAGTTTTCATTTCTTAAAAATTCATAGATACCGGGTAATCAACATAAACGAACGCAATAGTTATGGAGATCATTAAACAGGCGAGTAAAATGATAATTCGATCAATCATCGTTTTTGATGAAGCTCCCTATCAATATGTTTAGTAATAAGGGATATGCTTCTCATAACGAGGACATATAGCCAAGTTGTTAAAGCTATAATAATTAATATCATCTTTATCATATAAGAAATCCTCTTAAAACACAATATAATGATCATTTCAAAAAAAATCAAGCCATTTTTCTGCTGCATCTGACTGCCATGAGTCGTGGCATTTTAATTTCCGGGATAATCATTTAATCGGCAGGGGAAATTTTTTTTCCAGCCCTGCGGATACGCGAATCCGTCACCAGGTTTTCAAAATATCATGGTTTTTGGTTGAATTCTTTTCTTGTTCAGATTAAACGCGTACAGCGCATTTCGGTTCCGGCGCTTGGTCCTCGGTCTGGAAAAAAAATTTCCCCTGCCTTGCTGACGTTTATCAAACTGATGATATTTGCACAAATGAGAAATTTATTGATACATCCCGGAAATTAAAATGTTTCCCATTGATTTACACAACTGCTTATTATTATATTTCTCTCGGTTTTTGAGTAAATACCAATTCACTTTGTTAACAGATACGCAACCCTCACCCTGGCATGATACACATCGGCCCAATGGGAGGCTTTTTTTATATCGTTATCTATTAAGTCTTTCCATGAATAATTGTTCACATAGAATCTGTCCCATGAAATTTTCGAAGACGTGAGATGGAGCAGATCAAAAAAATTTTCAAGTGCTGGAATGCTGGGAAGTGAAAGCATACCGATTAATTTTTTTTTCTTATTCCGGAAACTTTCCTTCAAAGAATAATCAGCCTTGTCCGCCTGCGTGAAGGGATACAGCATGATCGGGAGTTCAAATGTTTCATCCTTTGTGGATTCAAACATCATCTGACCCTCTTTCGATACGCAGGGTGCGTAATAGGCGGTGAATGTATCGATTATTATATGACTTCGCGCAACGCGTTTCATTTCCTTCAGGCAATGCACGGTATCGCCCAGATAATACAAGAGGCCAAGACAGAGAACGGTATCGAATGAATTGTCCTCCTGCGACTCGAGAAA
>JBFZEZ010000206.1:0-4253 GCA_041306585.1 Spirochaetota bacterium
TCACATATAAATTGATCGGATATACCGCGAACCCGGTGAACATAATTGTCGGTTATATAGGGATTGGAATCAAATTTTAAAAAAATATTTTTATAACAGCTGACATCGTGATTAACAAAGGAATTCCAGTATTTACCGCAATCATTATTTTGCTGTCACCAGGCATCGGCATCTCATATGCGGCAATCAAAGAAATTGATATCAATCAGTCAAGCGATACTGTACAGATTATCGATAGCGACCCTTCCTCTTTAGCAGAAAAAAAAATCGACGAACAAAAATCAAATGATGTTGAAAATAAAACCGGCACGGATCAACAGAACAAACAGTCCGAAGCTGCCCTGCGCAAGCAACTCGCGAGAGACACAATCGCGCTCCTTGTCTTCAAATTTTCAAACATGACCGGTTCAAAGGAACACGATGATTTATGCGACAAAATCTCGCAGGAACTCGCCAAGGGACTTTCACGCAACAAAAAATTTATGATCATCGAAACAGGCCTATATCTTAACTTATTAAAATCAAAACAATACACGGCATACTTGAAAGAATTCAAAAAAAACCTCGAGACGAATGTTATAGATTTAATGATCGGCGGCCAGGTCGTCAAAAAAGACACGTATGATATCATAGAATGCTATATCTTCATAACACGGCTTAGACAGATAAAGAAAATCCATGTCCGGGGAAAGTCATTGCAGCAATCAGCAAAAATGATGATTGATGAACTGATCGAAAAAAGTACCGAAGAAATCGAAGACCAGATAAGCAAAAAACAATGGCAGATCCAGCGGCAGCTTTTCAATATCCCCAAGACCGCATTTACCACGCTTGCAGTGTATTATGGATTCTGGTTCGTCCTTGAACCCGGAAAAAACGGATTTCCCCATAGATATGCCGGGATGCTTACAATCCTCCTTAACTGGGAACTCGCACAAATTTTAACATTAAAAACACTAGAGGAGGCCAGTGGTCTTGCCTTATTCCTGTCTATTGACATAGGAGAGAGCGCAGCCATGGTCAATGTCATTGATAAAAGTTCATCGATTGACGGAGTAAAATATCATTTTGGCATGTGGGGAATTGCTGCCGGACCAATGTATAAATTCCGTGTCGTTGACTGTTTTTCAATCAACATCGCAACCGGTTACGGGCCTGTGTATTCGCAATCAGCGCTCTGGTCCGATTACAACGGGGCGATTAATATTATCGTTCCGCCGAGACATATAGACGCGAGATGGGACCATTACTTAAACGCCCTTATCATGTTCAACGGAATCGTCTACCCGAACTGCGAAATTTCGATAGCGTATTCATACAAACTCATCATTTACCCGCACCGGTATCTTCACAGCCTTGTTGCGAAAATGGGACTCGGTGTGAAATTTTAAAGAGGAAAAAATTATTCCGCAAAACGGCTGCGCAGTCGCTCCATGACCTCACAGGGATCGACAACAACGACCCGGGCTCCCGCAAGTACGTCAAGGTAACCGACCTCGTTGGGATACCGGGGCACAATGTGCTGGTGCATGTGCGCAATGCTCGCCCCACTGTGGCTCCCGAGATTATAACCGACATTAAAGCCTGCCGGATGGAATTCCTCCCGAAGGATGCGCAGCGACTTGACCAGCAATCCATGCATCTCAGCGGCCTCTTCCGTTCTCAGTTCACATATGTCTATGATATGACGCACGGGATAAATCATGATATGCCCGGGATTAAAAGGATACAGATTTACCGATATTAAAAATGTGCCGGTGCGCGCGACGATAAGGCTCTCGACATCAGGGTGTCCATCGCGGATGGCGCACAATATACAGGGGACATCGGGCTTGCCGCCGTTGACATACTGTATCTTTTCTGTATTGAACAGGAATTCCCGCATCGCTTATTTTCGCTTTGAATACATGTAAATGGTGTAGAAAAGAAGGAGTACCACGATCGCGAGACCTATCCCGATCATGATAAAATAGAGAAAATCAAGCCTCTTGGCCATTGCGACCCGGGAATTAGTCTCAATTTTAAGGTTCTGGATTTCGAGCTCGATGATCCGCTTGGTGGTATTGATTTCAAGCTCTGAAAAAATATGCACAAGCTGATTGAACAGATGCTGCGAGGTTTCAAATCTTTTTTTAAGTTTAGCAACATCAACATATTTTGTTTTAAGAAAATCAATATTTGAAGAAATATCCTGAAAACCCGAATCGATCTCCTTGAGGGATTTCAGAATCTTGCGGGAGTAATCAACTGAATGGCACCCGGAACATGTTTTGTCATTTATGATTAAAAGGGACGAAGGGTGAATTTTGTGCGATCCATGACAATCAACGCAGTTAGGGCCGCCAAGACGCATAACAGATGAATAATGAGGACCCCGTTTAAATTGCTCGTTTGCCGTCGCGTGGCACCCTCCCCGGCCGCACATTTCCATTACCTGTTGTTTACTCGGCTTGCCGATAAACCCTGACCCCGGCCCTTTTGCCTCTATCTTGTTGTTTACATTCGGGTTCCCGCCATGGCATATATTGCAATTTTTAAGGACTTCGGCATGAACGCCTTTCTGCCACTCCACGACAGGGGCCTTGATTGAGCCGGGCTGAATGGCATGACAGTTACGGCAATAATCCAGTTTTTCGACATTCTTTGCAGGCTGGAGGGATGCTTCCCCAATAGGTCGGCCAACCGCCGGTAGCAGGTTCACTGCAAACAGGCATATTAATAATGAAGCGGCCAGGGATATGTTTCTCATCATAAAAATCCGGACCTCACTGTAGGTTGTTGCGCGGGGAAGTCCACCCCCGGTTGTTTAATAAATCGGCAGATTTGCGGCGTTCATTACAGCAATAATAATGCGTAATGCAATATTTGCATACATCCCTGCCACGCAATCATCAAGCACGATCCCGACCCCCCCTCTCAGGAGCTGAACCCTCCCGGCAGGAAACGGTTTTAAAATGTCCATAAACCTGAAAAGAAAAAACGCCAGTATTGCGACTGTCCAGCTGAACGGGAGAAACAACACACTGATCCAATATCCCAATACTTCGTCGATCACGACCTCGCCGGGGTCCTTTTTCCCGAAAAATTTCTCGCCTTCATCCGCGAGTTTTATTGAAGGATAAAACATGACAGCAACCATTACAAGATTTGCCGCCCATACCATTTTCCCGAAGGCAAAATATTCGATGATAAAAAAAATCATACCTACCAGAGAACCCGCAGTACCCGGGGCAACCGGGAAGTAACCGGCGTAAAAAGAAGTAAAAAGGAATTCTTTAAATTTCATTGTGCAGCTTCTCCGTTGCTGGATGTTTGTTTTGTTTTCATGAAAAGACTGAGGTTCCCGATCACATACCTGACTCCTGAAATAGCGGTCAGTACCGTGACAGAAAGCATGATCCAGTAAGGTACTGAAACATGGGTAATGTCATAATCTGTCTTCTGGACTATGTATATCATGATGATGAGCCCGATGGAAATCATCTGGAATGCAGTCTTTATTTTTCCAAATCGGGTGGTCCTCAGGGACCGACCGCGTTTCATGGCGAGATACCTCATTATGGTTATCAGGACATCGCGTCCTACTATGATTATAATCATCCAGAAATCGAATATTTCCATATATGGATCAAGGACAATAATTGCAGCCAATGCGGACACTACCAGGAACTTGTCGGCAAGCGGATCAAGAAATTTTCCCATTTCAGATTCCTGATTCAGTTTACGTGCAATCCAGCCGTCCAGGAGATCGGTAAGCGACGCAAGCCCGAAAACGGCCAGGGCAAGGATCCTGCTTTTTACTGTCGGTATCGCGAGGAGATAGACAAAAAGAGGGATCAGAATTATCCGTGACAATGAAAGTATATTGGGTATATGCTTAAATCTGTTCAAAGACGCTCCCCTATTAAATCATATTCGACCGCATCAATAATATGCGCCCGTACAATGGTATTAAGCACAATGTTCTCCCCGGTCAAGTAAAAAATGCCGTCTACTTCCGGAGCATCGTATTCACTCCTTCCGATATAGGTTACATCGTCAACCTGTTCTTCAACAATGACACGCACATCATTCCCGATCATTTCAGAGAGTTTCTGCCGGGATATCTTTTTCTGGAGCTCCATGAGTTTCTCAAACCGCTTTTCCTTGACTGAATCCTGCACCATTCCCTTGAATCCTTCCGCAGGGGTATTTTCCTCCGGGGAATACTGGAACGCACCGACTTTATCAAGCTTCGCTTCCTTTAAAAATTC
>JBFZEZ010000207.1:0-6324 GCA_041306585.1 Spirochaetota bacterium
TCCATCCTCGAACTCATCAATAAAGGCGGGATTTACTACGACATAAAGGGGAGCACGGTTAAAGAAATCATAACCAACGTTGTCAGCACGATCAACGTCCCTGCAGGGACCACGAAAGAAATTGTAAAAACCTCGCTTCTCCAGCGGGAAGAGATGATGTCGACAGCGGTCGGCCACGGGATCGCATTCCCCCATCCGAGAAACCCGATCATTTCCGACGTGGAAGGGGAAAGCGTATCACTCTGTTTCCCGGTTGAACAAATCGATTATAATGCCATAGACTCTGAACTTGTCACCGTCCTTTTTGTCATCATATCATCCAACTCAAAAAGGCACCTGGAAATTTTAACAAAATTATCCTACCTGTGCAGGCAGCAGGATTTCGTGAGGATTCTGAAAGACAGGGCAAAAAAAGAGGTCATCAACTATTATATCGAGCTAAAGGAAAAGGAATGGAGTAACAAATAATATGGAATACTTTATATACGGAATCGGTCTCATAATTGGCGGCGGATTCTTCTCCCTGATGCTGCCGGAAAAAGCAAAAGGGTATGCGGTCTCCCTTTTTACGGGACTGGGCGCAGCGTGCATCCTCTCCCCTTCAATAAATGTACTCCTGGGTCAATCAATCCCCTCACTTGCCGTCGAGATCTCATATCCGATCGGAACAACGAACATTTCCATAGATCATCTTTCCGCATTTTTCCTCATAATAATTTCGGTTATGAGCTTCATAGGGACAATCTATACGATAGGCTACATGAAGGTATACAATGGAAAAGGGCGAACAGTAACGTCTCATTTTTTCTTTTTAAGCGTCCTCATCGCTTCTATGCCGTTAGTCGTAGTCGTCCAAAATGCCCTGGCATTCCTTATAGTCTGGGAGATCATGTCCCTCTCTTCATTCTTTCTTCTATCATTCGAGAATGAGAAAGAGGAAGTATATAATGCTGGGATAAATTATCTCATCGCCATGCATATCGGCGTACTATTTATCATAACCGGTTTTGTCCTGCTGTCGATCAAATCGGAGAGCCTTGACTTCAATTCTTTCAAGGATGTACTTAATGCCGACAAATGGCAAACCAATATAATATTTTTACTCCTCTTCATCGGTTTCGGCACCAAGGCGGGTTTCATACCCCTTCACACCTGGCTCCCCAAAGCCTACCCTGCAGCACCGAGTCATATATCCGGCCTCATGTCGGGCGTCATGATCAATACAGCCATCTACGGGATTTTAAGGATCATCACCCTGATCAAACTGCCGTCGATTGAAATCGCGTACTTCGTTTTAATAATTTCCCTGATTAGCGGCATACTCGGGGTCGCATATGCCATTGCTCAGAGCGACATTAAAAAATTGCTCGCTTATAGCAGCGTTGAAAACATCGGCGTCATCGGCATTGGCATTGGCGTGGGACTCCTGGGCATGGCATACCATAAGCCGTCGCTGACGGTTCTCGGCTTCTCAGGTGGCATGCTTCATATACTGAATCAGTCACTTTTTAAATCACTCTTATTCTATTCAACGGGGGTGGTATATCTGCAGACCCATATATTACATATGGAAAAACTCGGCGGTCTCATCAGGCCCATGCTCTTCACGGGCATCTGTTTTCTGGTCGGGTCGCTTGCCATATCGGGGCTTCCGCCTTTCAACGGGTTCGTGAGCGAATTCCTGATTTATTGGGGGATGCTCACCGGTCTCAAAAGCGGTTACGTACTCCTCTCTGTTATGATCGTATTATCTTTTTCGGGTCTTGCATTTATTGGCGCAATGGCGCTTCTGTGCTTTACCAAGGTGTTCAGCATTGTCTTTCTGGGAAGCCCCAGAAGTGATTTGCACGAAAAGCCCATAGATGTCCACTGGACAATGAAAGCTGCCATGGGTTTCCAGATACTCTTAATTTTTGCTATTGGATTTCTTCCGCAATACATATTTATCGGGATAAGCAAAGCCGCTCACGGCTTGTTTGGCGAGATATCGCCGGAAATTTTTACTTCTTATTTTAACACCCTCTGCGACGTTTCACGCGGACTTGCAGTCTTCATGGGAATTTTCATTCTTCTCTTTCTCGGGCGGTATCTCCTTCTCAGAAAAAGACGGGTTTATCGGTACAAAACATGGGACTGCGGGTACCAGGCCGGGAATACAAGAATGCAGTATACCGGGGCATCCTATGTCGAACCTTTCATGACCCTCATCAGGCCGATATTCAAAACGAAAATCAGGGAGAATAAGCCCATAGGTCTTTTCCCGAGCCGTTCCACGTATGAAAGCCAGACGGATGATAAGTTCGAACATGCGGTCATACATCCGATCATTAAACGTATCGAAAAATTTCTGAATGCCTTTACCTGGATTCAGAGCGGAAGCACACAGCAATACATACTGTACGGCCTTATCTTCCTTATCCTGATTACACTTTGGATTATGGTGGTTTAGTCATGATTGAAATATTAATTAACGCGGCGCTTCTTATTATACTCCCTCTTTTATTTATCGGGCTTATCAACAGGGTCAAATCATTGTGGGGCGGACGGCAGGGCCCGTCAATAATGCAGCCTGTCAGGGACTTTTTAAAACTCATGAAAAAAGGAGAAGTCATAAGCACAACGTCTTCCTTCATATTTAAAATTGCCCCTTCCATTACGTTCGCATCAATCATCCTCGCCGGCCTCATTGTGCCGATGGCAGGAGGGCGTTCGATCCTTTCATTCAATGCCGATTTTATCTTTTTTGCCTATATCCTCGCTACGGGAAAATTCTTTGCCATTATAGGGGCCATGGATACCGGTTCGAGCTTCGAAGGGATGGGGGCAAGCAGGGAAGCAGTATTTTCAAGCCTTGTCGAGCCGGCGTTTTTCATCGTCATTGCGTCTATCGGAATACTCGGGAATGTTTCAACATTTGAAGGATTGATGAGGCTCTCCGGCGGTTCAGGGGAATTGAAAATGCTCATACTCATGTTAGGCGCAGGCACCCTCTTTATCATGCTCCTGGTGGAAGGATGCAGGGTCCCGGTCGACGACCCCAACACGCACCTGGAGCTTACCATGATTCACGAAGTGATGGTACTCGACAATTCAGGTCCCGACATGGGCATCATAATGTATGCCTCGGCCATGAAGATGATCATCATAAGTTCAATCATCGCCAACATGGTCATTCCGGAAAGCATGGCATTTGGGCTGTCCCTGGCCAGTTACCTTGCCGTGCTATTGGTCCTCGCAGTCATCATTGGTACGATTGAGGCGATTGTGGCAAGGCTGCGGATGTCGCATGTCCCGCAATTCCTTTTTTACATGACTGCAATTTCAGTGATCATATTGTCAATTATTGTGCTCACCGTTTCCGGAGGGATGAAATGATAAATTTTATCATAATAGTATTCGGCCTTACGATGCTTTATATCTCATCAACCATCAGGATTGAGGGCTACATAAAAGCCCTTTCCATACAGGGGTTCCTTTTATTTTTTCTGGTCCTGCTCGATTACGATACGATCATCCTGCCCAACCTCATATTTCTTTCTTTTGAAACACTCGCGGTAAAGGCAATAGCGCTCCCGTTGTTTCTTATCTATATAATCAGAAAGAACGGCATATTCAGGGAAGTGGAGCCCTCTGTCACGAGCATGTCATCGCTCATAATAACGAGCCTGATTTTCGCAGCGGGTTTTTATATATCATACTGGTCGATCGATGCGGTTAGCAATATCCGTCCATTCTATTTCGGCATTTCGATTTCGACCATTGTCGCGGGGATATTCATTATCATATCGCGAAAAAAAATCATCACCCACGTCATGGGTTACATGATGCTTGAAAACGGCAATTTTTTAATGGCCCTTTCGATCGTAAAAGAAATGCCGTTCATTGTCGCCTTGGGGGTCCTCCTCGATATCTTTATCGCCATATACCTCCTCGGTTTGTTTGTAAACAAAGTGCAGGATGAGTATTCTGAAATCCATATTGATACTTTAAGCAAGTTGAAGGATTGACACCATGATAGAAATTTTATTGTTTTCACCAATAGCCGCCATTGGCTGTGTTTTATTGTTCAGATCAAAAATCGTGAATACAATACTTACAGTATTGTATGCGGTTGTTTTTCTCATCATATCTATTCTTTTCTGTTTTCAACCTGCGCAATTCACCGATTATTTTAAAACAGATAATCTTAATATTTTATTCCTGATCATCCTCGCGATTGTTTATCTTGGGGTCACTATTTTCAACATAGACTTTCTGAAGCATAACGATCAATCCAGAAAAAGCCAGTCCCTGTATACGGCCAATCTTTTCCTCTTTGTCGTCTCAATGATCGGCGTAATCCTCAGTACGCACCTCGCCCTCCTGTGGGTATTCGTGGAAGCGACAACCCTCTCAAGTTCATACCTGATCTATTTCAGTCATTCAGAATCATCGCTTGAAGCTACATGGAAATATCTATTCATCTGTTCAATCGGTATCGCGATGGCATTTGTGGGTATCATCTTTCTCTCCATGGGCCTTGGAAACGCCGACTCATTGTTTTTTGAAGACCTTTATAAAAACGCATCGATCATCAATCCATTCTGGCTGAAGATTTCATTCCCGTTTATCATGGTTGGATTCGGCACCAAGGTCGGTTTCGGGCCGGTACACGCCTGGCTCCCGGACGCGCACTCTGAATCACCCTCGCCGATCTCGGCCCTTCTTTCAGGGACACTGCTCAACGCTGCATTCCTCGGGATCATACGGGTCAATAAAATTATGGAATGCGCTCAGATGAGCTGGTATTCGCACACTCTGCTGATCGTCATTGGTTTTCTTTCGCTGTTTGTATCGGCAGTGTATATAATCAGCATAAAAAACTACAAAAGGATGCTTGCCTATTCTTCAATAGAAAATATGGGGATAATCGCGATAAGTCTCGGCATTGGCGGGGCCGGGCTCTTTGCCGCAATGCTTCATTTCGCGGCCCATTCATTTACGAAAGCGGCGTTCTTCCTTACCTCCGGAAACATTTTACATCGTTACCATTCCAAAGACATCAACCAGGTACGGGGCCTCCTTAAAAATGATAAAATAACAGGGTGGCTATGGATCCTCTGCTTTGCCGGCATAGTCGGTCTCCCGCCATTTCCGATATTTTTGAGTGAATTCCTGATAATCAAGACCATGTTCGCCAACGGCCAGATAGCCATTGCCGTTCTCTTTGTGCTGCTGCTCACGATAATCATGGCAGGCATCGGCAAGGCGGTATTGCGGATGAGTTTCGGAAATGAAACACTTCTCAATAATCCGAAATCTTATAGTTTCCTCGTCTATCTTCCGCAGATTGCTTTTATGGTCATCCTGGTAGTGATTGGAATATCCATGCCCGTATTTGTATATAACATCATACGGAATGCCGCCCGGTTCTTAAGCATATAGCAGGGGAATACATATGAAATGGATTACAACAAAAAACAATAAACCAATTTTGCTGAAAAATATACCTGAACTTAATATTGACGATTTCAGGTCGCAGGTCGTACGCAGATGCAGGGAAGGAAAAAGGGTCGTATCATTCTTCGGCGATACCCGGGATAAAACCATCACTCTGTATGCGGTCCTTGCAGATGATGAAAATTCAAACCTCCACGTATCCTCAACCATCTTCGGGGAAAAAAAATCGTATGCGTCAATAACACGGGAAATACCGTCATTCCAGATGTTTGAAAGAGAATTATATGAAGAGACAGGGGTCCTTCCTGAAAACCACCCCTGGCTGAAATATGTCAGATTCGGTTTCAACCGCTTTGATCCGTCCAACACCATGGAAACCTATCCATTCTTTAAAATGATCGGTGATGATGTGCACGAGGTGGCCGTCGGCCCGGTACATGCCGGCATCATCGAACCGGGACATTTCCGTTTTATGTGCCAAGGTGAACAGGTATATCATCTCGAAATACAGCTCGGTTACCAGCACCGGGGGGTGGAAGACCTGCTTGTGCGAAAACAGAAATCAGCTGGCATGTATCTCGCGGAATCGATAGCGGGAGATACCGTTATCGGCCACGCCACTGCCTATGCAAACGCCATAGAAGCACTTGCCGGTGTCGAGATTTCCAGAAGGGCCCAATCAATCCGGGCAATAGCCCTTGAAATGGAACGCTCAGCAATACACATCGGCGATATGGCCGCCATCGCAAACGATGTTGCCTATCTCTTAGCGAATGCAGTATACGGTGCCACCAGGACGCTTGTCATCAATTCACTACTTAGAATCTGCGGAAGCAGATACGGCCGGGGTTTAATCAGAACCGGTGGAGTACATTTTGATATTTC
>JBFZEZ010000208.1:0-2596 GCA_041306585.1 Spirochaetota bacterium
TTATTTTCATCGGAGGCGGTAATCATCTTCGGGCTGGCAAGGTAGTAGTTTTTTACAACTTGAAGAGGGATGACGTAATCCTGGCGGGCGTTCCACATCAGATAGCCCTTTATACCGGCATCATGAACAGCCCTGATTTGTTCCTCTATGTATTTATCATAGGACATTCCCGAGGCCCCAAGCTTCATCTTGAATGCCTGTATGTAGGTCACGATTTCGGCATTTTTAACCCTTTCCTTCGCGCGTTTGGATGTAAGGTAAACCGTATGGTAGGGATCGGCCATCAGTTTCTGGCTCCATGTATAATGGGATGGATATGCCATCGGGCATATGATATCCACGACCTTGTCGAGTCCCTCCATCCTCTGGCCGATTGAATCCTTATTGTTCAAGGGAATTCTGCCAAAAACATCAGCCGCTATTTTAGCGTCGTACTTTTTAAGTTTGGTACGGGCCCGGGCAAGAAAGCCCTCAATAAAATCGTACTTCTGCTGGAGGGTCAGATGGCCCAGAACCTTGTAATCGTTAAAGCGTATATAGTCGAACTGAATTTCACGGAACCCGTTCTGGCATGCTTTCTCGGCAAGCTCTATCCTGGCCTGTAATTCATTTTCCGGGACCGGAAATCGCTTAAGGCCATCCGGGAAAACAACTATTCGAGCAATCGGGTGAATGCCGTTTTTAAGGCAGAATTCGACATTTTCACGGGAGACCAGGCAGGTGTCGTACCGAGACGTATGGATATCGAGCACCATGGCGTTAATGCGTGCATCCCTGGAAGCGGTCACCAGGTTTGAAAGTTTTCCCATGTTTCTGGCCGAATCAACGGTAAGATAAATACCCCTGTAAAAATTGGGGAATTTGTAGGCTTTTTTATTGTCCGAGGTTTCCGTAATGCCTGCATTTTCCGGGTTCTGGCTCCAGATAGTATCGATTTTTTCAAAACACAGAAAAATCGCGATGGAGGCAGGTACGAGAAGATAGGCCAATTTTTTCATGAAGTCTCCTGAATTAGTATTTACAAGTATTAGTTTTGCTGCTTAATTAGCAGAATCCAGGGCTTTTTCACCTGCGGCAGGAAAGCCGGCATTCCCTAAATTCGCATTATCACTTTTATAATCGTCCTGTGCATGCGGCGTGCTCAATAAAAATAAGAACCGGTGGCAGCGTATTCCCTTGTTTAAATTTTGCTTAGCCGGATAACTAAAATGTCCATAATTAACGTGGTCAATCATAATTTTATTTTTTAAAATAAGTATACATTCTTGTTGTCTATACTATTTTTATATATATTATTAGCAGACGCATAATATACCAAATGCGTTTTCCAACCCGCCAGGGGATAAGACGATAAATACAGCCTAAACTGTTTCAAAGAGAGGTGGCGATGGGACTGCTTGAACGAATTGAAGATGACCTGCGAGCATCCATAAAAAATAAAGACCAGGAGAAATTGCGCACTCTAAGAATGCTGAAAGCGGACATATTATATGAAAAAACGAAGGGTACAGAAGCCCTTCCCGAGGATAAGGTCATTGAAATCGTCTCCCGTGGTGCAAAAAAGAGGAAGGAATCCATTACTGAATTCGAGAAAGCGGGTCGCACCGATCTTGCTGAAAGGGAGCATGCTGAATTGAGGATTATAGAAGAGTACCTGCCCCGCCAGATGAGCGAAGAAGAAATCACGGGGGTCGTCGACGCAAAAATCAAGGAGATTGGCGGCGCATCCCAGAAAGACATGGGCAGGCTGATGGGGTCAATAATGAAGGATCTCAAAGGACAGGCGGACGGCATACTGGTCAAGAAAATCGTTGCCGCAAGAGTGCAAAAACTTTAGAAAGAGGGCCCACCGAAATAACGGGCGGCCCTAACGGTTTATTAAAGAGGAGTCTTTGTCCATACCCAAAGAGACCATTGATATCGTGCGTGATAGAGCGCCGATACACGAGATCGTAAAAAAATATGTTCCCACTTTGCAAAAAAAAGGGAGGAACTATATCGGTCTGTGCCCATTTCATAAGGAAAAAACACCTTCATTTACTGTTTCAGTCGAGAAGCAGATATTTTATTGTTTTGGATGCCATGCGGGTGGTAATGTATTCACTTTCATTTCCAAGATTGAAAGGCTCAATTTCCCCGAAAGCGTCGTTTTTCTTGGCAATATGCTCGGCATTAACGTCAAAGACGAAAAAACAAAAGAGCAAAGTGATGAGCTCGATGGGCTTAAAAAGGTCAATCTGGCGGCCATGTCTTTCTACAAGACTGTAATCAACTCACCGCGTGGCTCAGCGGCAAAAACCTATCTACTCAAGCGCGGGGTTTCCGAACAAAGCATAAACGATTTTCATCTTGGATTCGCGCCTGATGACTGGGGTGCTCTGACGGATTATTTCAGAAAATCCAATATAAATCCTGCGGTGGCGTCGAAGCTGGGCCTGTTAAGCTCTTCGAACAAGGACGGTTCAATCCATTATTATGACCGTTTCCGGGGACGTATCGTTTTCCCGATTTTCAACAGGAACAATGAGGTCATCGCTTTCGGGGGGAGGGTGGTTGAGGCAGGAGAGCCAAAGTATCTCAATTCGCCGGAATCCGA
>JBFZEZ010000209.1:0-4869 GCA_041306585.1 Spirochaetota bacterium
AACGAATGAAGGGAATATGATTTTTCAAGATCTCGCAAATTCGATCAAATGGACGTAATCGCCCTGATCCGCTTTCATAATGGCATGTAAATATTTTTTCCTGGCATCTCCTTTTCTGATTAAATTGCTGCCATTCCAGGTAAAAATTTTTCCTCCAAGACCATGTGAAATTAATATATCTGCACAAAGTCGAGAATGTCTCCCATTCCCATTTGAAAACAAATGAATCGAAACTAACCGATGTTTAAACCTTATGGCAATCTCATCTTCATGAAAAATTGAATTTTCAATCCAATATTTGCAATCATCAATTAATTTTCTCAGTTCAATAGATATTTGAAATTTATCAACACCAATATTTTTATTTGAATTTCTAAATTTCCCAGCCCATTCCCAAACCTCATTGAACATTTTCCGCTGGACTTCCAGTATAAATTTTTCTTGCAAGATATCATCAAGTTTCATTTTCCTTTTCAAAGTCCATTCAACAGCTTTTTCAATATTATATTGTTCAAATTCATTGAGTTCATCTCGCGTTGAGATGGTCTTAATCTGAAGGCCACCTTTCTCATCCTCATCTATTGGAGTCTGCCCTTCAATATACGTTATCTCTAATCCCATAAATATCTCGGCATTTCTTGTTTCAACTCTTGTGCTTTGTCCTTAATGGATTTATTAATCCTATCCGATGCATTTTCTTGATCTTCAAGCCGCATAGTAGCCGAAGTTCTTAATACAATTTTTTTCGCAAGCTCATTCGCTTTTTCTTCAATCATTTTTTCCAGTGTTTTTGATTTTGGTATATACCCATAAACGAATTTCATATCAAGCGCATAGCCAACCTGTTTTAATACATTAATGGAAACAGTTCCGCTCTTTTCTCTTGCTTCGATCTCTTTCACGCTCTGAGCTGTTATATTTAATCTTTTCCCAAGTTGTCTGAGCGACATTCTAATTGCTGTTCTAATAGAATATATCCACCCTTCAGGAGGAAGGGCAATATCTTTCAAATGATACAAATCAAGAAACTTTTTATCCAATTGTTCAATTATTAATTTATGTTTTTTCATAAGGTTATGCCCTTAATTTTATAATACGAATATAAGGCTTTAGCCTTAAAATTGCAAGCATTAATTATAGTTTTAGCCTTAAAAATTTGCTTTTTACTCGAAAAAATTTGGTTTTTCTTAGGATGACAGGGGTGAAAAAATTCAAAGGGGATAATTAAACCGGGACATTAATACGAAATACCGTGCCACTGCCGGAGGATGAAACCTCAACCTCCCACCCAAGAATCCCGGCCGCGTGTTTCACAATCGCGAGCCCCAGGCCCGTCCCCCCTGTCTCGCGTGACCTGCTCGTATCTACCCGGTAAAACCGCTCGAAGATGCGCTCTATTGATTCAGGGGGTATTCCTATGCCGGTGTCGGTAATTATGTAGGTGACCCCGACCCTGGTATCCTCCGACCGGATTTCCACACTCCCCCCCTCTCGATTATAATTCACGGCGTTATCGATGATATTAAAAAAGACCTCTTCCGCGAGAAATTTATTGGCATTGATTTCAGCGTGAGCAAGGGGTTCAGGATGAAGGATGACTATCTTTTTCCGCGAGGCCTTCGATGATAATATTTCAATACATTCCTCAATAATATTTCGAACGTCGATCTTCTCGGCAGAGAAATCCAGTGTTGTTTCAAACCGGTTCAATTTCAGAATATCATTGATGATGGCGTTCTGTCGGTCGACATTGACAAGGGCCCTGGTGAGAAAATCCCTGGCAAGATCCGGGTTATCGATATTATCCTTAATGGTTTCAATATATCCTCGAAGTATGGTGACCGGGGTCTTCAATTCATGCGACATGTTGCCGACAAGGTCGGTCTTAATCTGCTCGATCCTCCTCCTCTCAGTCACATCGTGCAGGATCATGATTATCCCTTCAATGTTCGCCTCGCCCCTCACGGGGCTTATGGTCACCTCGCAGAATATGCCGCATTGGAGCTCCTCTGACGACGAGGAAGACTCTCCTGATTGGAGCGCATACTCAATTTTCGAGTTAAGCGACGAGTTTCGGATCGACTCATAGTAATAGCCCCCCATGCGCGTCGAAGTGATTCTTAAAAAATTGACAAAAGCACTGTTGGCGAGTAATAGCTTTTTGCCGCTGTCAATCACACAGATGCCGTCGTGTATGCTTTCAATGGTGATATTCAGTTTTTTCTGTTCGAGCATGATGCCGTCGATCTTCTCGACGATCGCATCGGCCAATCCGTTCAACGCCTTTTGGAGGACGCCAATCTCGTCGTCGCTGTAGTTCGGCATTCTGAGCGAAAAATCTCCGTTGGAGAAATCCTCGGCGAATTTCAACGTCTGATTGATCGGCCGCGTGATCGATCTTGAAATCATGAAAACGATGGCGAGGGCCACACCGGCAAATATGAGCCCGGAAATCAGGATGAGTTTCCGCAGCTGATCCAGGCCATGTTCCACTTCATTAAGGGGCTTGGCAAGCCTGATCACAAAATGCCCGTCGCTTTTCGCATAATACAGAAGGTCCGTCCCAAGAGTATTACTGAAGCGAATTCCATGCCCCGAGCCCTTCCTGATCGAATCCTTTATCTCTATGCGGTAGAGGTGATTGTCCATTGAAGAGACGTTTCCGACATCAGAATCGGCAAGCACGGTACCGTCTATTCCAACGATCGTGATCCTGAGGTCGACTATCTTCCTGATCTCGCCGATTGCACCATTCAACCGCGTAAGATCGAGGGGATTCCCGAGAAGCATGTCATGCCGGAACACAAGCTGTATGAAATTAATTTTTTCATCCATCTCGCGTTCGAGCATGGCGAGGTGGTTCCTTCTGCCGAAGTCATTAAAAATAACGAGCAGGCAACCGATAAGAAAAAATATGGCGCATGAAAATGCAAAGACAAGTTTATTATTAAGCTTTCGAAACATCCGGCACGCCCCTAAAGTTCCTTGAAGCCATAGCCCACCCCTGAAAAGGTCGCTATGGTGTTTTTATACGGGCCCAGTTTCTTCCTGAGGTTCATGATGTGCACGTCGATTGTCCTGTCCACAACATACACATCGTGTCCCTTGACGCTGTTGATGATATTGTCTCGGGTAAATATCTTCCCGGGATTCTTAATGAAGAGATGGAGCATTTCAAATTCAGTCCGCGTGAGCTTCACCTCTGCGCCGTCCACCAGGAGCTGGTATTTATCCGGGTTAAGCTCGATACCGCGATAGGATATCTTGCCGGCGTCACTCCCCGCTTCAGGCTCCGGAGCGTAGCGCCGCATAACAGCCTTGACGCGCGAGAGTAATTCCTTTAAACTGAAAGGCTTCGTGATGTAATCGTCCCCCCCCAGCTCGAGCCCGAGCACCTTGTCGAACTCTTCCGACTTCGCCGATAAAAATATGATGGGGATCCCCATGTATTTCGGGGAAGAACGCAGTTTTTTGCAGAATTCATAACCACCCATACCCGGCATCATGATGTCGAGCACGATAAGGTCCGGAGCCGCTTTATCAAGTTCCCGCATGGCATCTTCTGCGGAAGGGAGTGAAACGACGGCGTATCCTTCTTTTGAAAAGTTGACCTGCAATATCTCCCGGATATCTTTCTCGTCGTCTATGACAAATATGGTCCTTTTCATCCGTTCCGCATCCTTCTTTTGCAATAATTCTTCACCATGAGATATCGTGCGTCAAGATAAAAATTTCAGCAATTGCCGTGACGGACATCAATCCCTTTGATATAATATATAGCCCTTTCCGCGATATTGGTGGCATGGTCGCCAATACGCTCGAGTGCTTTGGATACCATGATGAGTCCGAGAGCCTCGGTAATCCTGTTATGGTGCTCGTCCATATACGTAAAGAGCTCCCTGAACACCTGGATATTCAATTCATCGATCTCAATGTCCCGCGCAATCACCTGCTCTGCCAGAATGACATTTTTTTCCGTTATGGCACGCAGGGAATCCTTGATCATCTCCACGGCGATTTCGGCCATCTTCGGAAGGTCGATCAGGGGCTTCATGGTCGGCTTGCCGTTCAGGCGTATCGTTTCTTTGGCCATGGCCGTTGCGAGGTCGCCAATACGCTCAAGATCGGTGTTGATCTTGAGCATCGCAAGCACCAGACGCAAATCGACTGCTGCCGGCTGCTTTGTAACGAGTATGCGGATGCAGTCGTCGTCGATCTCAATCTCGAGACGGTCGATCTCACTGTCCCGCCTGACAACGACCTCAGCCAATGACTCATCCGATTTTTTTAAAGATTGGATGCCGTTCGTGATCGCCTCTATGGCAAGGTCGGCCATCGCGAATAGCTTTTGTTTTACCTCTTGTATCTCGTGCTCAAGGTGGGTTGTCATATCTACCTCTGAAAAATTTATTCTGCTGCACGGGCCAGCTTTATCCGAATTTTCCTGTGATATAATTTTCAGTCATCTCAAGGTTCGGTTTTGTAAAAATCGTATTGGTGCTGTTCGCTTCAATAAGGTCACCCATATAAAAAAACGCCGTGTTATCGCTCACCCGCGCGGCCTGCTGCATGTTGTGCGTCACGATGATTATGGTATAGCGTGATTTAAGGTCCTGAATCAGCTCTTCGATTTTCTGGGTGGATATCGGATCAAGGGCCGATGCGGGTTCGTCCATCAGTATGACGTCAGGCTCGACCGCGATAGTGCGCGCTATGCAGAGACGCTGCTGCTGTCCTCCCGAGAGTCCAAAGGCCGACTCTTGCAGGCGGTCTTTCACCTCGTCCCACAGGGCCGTGCTCTTTAAAGATTTCTCGACAATCCTCTCGATTTCGTAGCGGTCACTAATCCCCTTTATCCTGAGCCCGTAA
>JBFZEZ010000210.1:0-2856 GCA_041306585.1 Spirochaetota bacterium
GTGACACAGCCGAACTGTTCTTGAATTCGATCGAGGAAACATTAACCTGTTATGATTTTCCCGATGAACACAGGAGGAGGATCCGAACGAATAACCCCCTTGAGCGAATCATGAGAGAAATACGACGGCGGACCAGGGTTGTGGGCGCGTTCCCTGACGGAGAATCCGCCCTGGTGGTGGTAGCCGCTCGCCTGCGCTTTATCGCGTCGAGGTCCTGGGGGCCAAAACGATATCTCAATATGGACCATATGAAAGATTTGATGATTGAAACAGCGTAAGTACACAACGTTGGCTTGAGGACTAAGAAAAAGCGAAAGATATTTGATACTATCGTCTCCGGGGCAGGCGACGTTGCGCCCGCCTTTGGGGCGCAATGTGGCGAAGCCCGACGAGCGCTTGTTACGTGTTATATGAAGGCGGCGCGCCGGTCGGCAACCAGTTGAGGTAATACACGGATGTATTGCCTCGATTACCAGAGATCAGGGTTTCATTGGGGAAATATTAATCTCTGATGACCTCGAAGGGACGCGAGATCTCGTTTAGCAGCATCTCGGCCCCGGCCTCCGCGTCGTCGGTGACATAGGTGATGACCTTGTTGAGATAAATCGTCGCAAGGCCGATCAACTGTTGAACGATGACGAGCGCGCGATACGGAATGTCCTCTTTGCGGAACGACGGATATCTCTCCGCCATGTCGTTCAAAATCCGCACTATGATGTCCCGGCATTTGAGGGCGTTGGCTAATTCGATTCTCATAAAGGGCTCGTAGGCGGTCTGCTTGTAGTCGTTATACTTGGGCGTGTCGAGTATGAGCATGATGAACATTAAGTCGTGCTCGCGGACTGAAAAGGAAAAAAAAGCCCTGCTGACCGCTTTAAGCTTTTCGACGGGATCTTCATGAGAATTGTAGGCGTCGTTTATTTCCTCGAAGAGCATTTCAAAACCGGCGTTTAATACATATATGAATATTTCCTCCCTGCTCTTGAAATAATTATAGACCGTGCTCGGGGAGACACCGAGCTTTTTGGATAATTTTCGAATGCTCAGGTTGTTATATCCGTCCTTCGCGATGATATCCTTGGCCGCCAGGCTCATTCTCCGCTTCTCGAAATCGATAACTTCAGGTGATCTCGCCTTGTTTCCCATTGATCCATTTCCTCACGGTCTTATTGATAATCCTTACCGCGGCGTGCACAATAATTTTTTATCATACCTTCGATACCTCACAGCAACGAGAAGAACTCCTTTCCAGAAGGGGCCGGTCCCATTCGCCGGCATTGACGTTAATGCAATTGCCCGACCGCCCCTCTCTGTACAAATGAGCACTTCTAAAATATAAACAAATTATATATATTCGTACAAATATTTTTTTTCAAGAATAATTTTTGCGGACAGACAAAAGTGATTGACTATAATATGGCACACTGTAACATATAATAACAACACTGTATCAATATATAAAGCTAAAACTATCATACCATTTGTCAATTATTAAATTTACCGGGAGGCAATTATGAAATTCAAGTTACTGCTTTTCATTCTGAGCAAAAAGCTTAAACAAGCCGCGAAGAGCAATCCTGCCTTTAAAGCCTTCATAAAAGGCAAAAACGTCAAGGTCATAATGAAAACAGCGGACGGCAAGGCCGGGCGCGCCTACATAGTGAAAGAGGGCAAAGTAGACTCAAATACAAGGGACCTGGCCGGCGCCGATGCCGCGTTCGTCTGGTCGGATGGGAATACGGCCTTCAACGTAATGTCGTCGGGCGACGATGAGGCGTTCTTAGCCGCGATGACGGAAAAGAAATTACAGTCGGAAGGCAATTTCAAGGAGTTTATATGGTTCCTGACGGCCCTCGGCAAGATGTCGGCCCAGCAGGGATGATATTGCGAGGTCTGAAAAACCGAACTGGTGCCGGTATGTACATACGCGATATGCCGTTCATTTCAATATGCGATTTTAATCGCCATTAATTGAAAACAGGAGGAACACTATGCAGACCGTTCTTGAAAAAACGACAGAAGGAGCGATCAGACCGCTCACCATTGAACCTCATGACAAGGAATGGGGCGTGGGGGTTACCAGCATGGGGGACGCCCCGTCACCCTTCGAGCGCGTTAACCGCTTTCGGAAATTCGCGCTGGAAACAGAGTTCACCGTGGACCACCAGAGGGCATGCCTGGTAACGGAAGCTTATGAAAATAACAAGAATCTGCCGCAAATTCTCAAGTGCGCGCGCGCCCTGGCGCACGTGCTGCAGAACGTGACGATCAACATTCAACCCGACGAACTCATTGTCGGAGAGATGGCGGCACCCATCAAATGCGCGCCGATTTTTCCCGAGCATTCGTATGCCTGGATTATTGATGAGATGAAAAATCACCCGTGGAAAAAAAGGCTCCACGACAACTACTACATCACCAGGGAATCCGAAAAGAAGCTCCTCGATATCGAGAACAGCTGGAAAGGCAACACCATCGAGGAGATGATCGCCTCGATGATGACCGATGACCAGAGGAAGGGAACGAACCTCGAGCGAAACGTGTACCTGCTGAACCTGTACATGTTCGGCGGGGTCGGCCATCTCCAGGCTAATTACGAAAAGCTATTCGCTCTCGGCTATGGAGGGATAAAAAAACAGGTCATTGAAAAAATGGAGGCCCTTGACCTTTCGATGCCGGACAATCTGAAAAAGCGGGAATTCTACCAGGCCGAACTGGTGGTCCTGGACGCCGCAAGCGCGTACCTGCGGCGCTATGCCGCCCTCGCCCGCGAAATGGCTCAAAAAGAGAAACAGTCCCCATGGAAAGCGGAACTCCTGAAAATAGCCGACAACTGCGAGATCGGAAGAGCACACG
>JBFZEZ010000211.1:0-3105 GCA_041306585.1 Spirochaetota bacterium
ATAAAAGATTTTTCATCTTTCGTGTTTAGCGTTATATGCTTCGTTTGGTTTTTTTGTTCCGGGCATTTTTACCTCCCCGATTTTCCGTTCTCCTACCGGGTCAAGGATATCGTCTACTATGCCAGCCTTTCGATAGAGATTATGCTCATATATTTTTTTCTCGAATCGTTTCTTTTGGTTAAATTTTCGATATTGCGGATCATAACAGTCTTTAGTACATTGGCTGCGCTCGTCACGTGCGCTACTGAGACCCCTGAAAGCCCGCTCCCGGGAACCCGCATTCTCATAATCAGCGCCATCGGAGTAATGTCGCAGTTATTCTGGGGGATCGTGATTGTCGCCGCCCTTATTAAAAAAAATAAAGAAGCGCGCATCATGTTTCTGTCTTATCTAATATTTTTTGTATGTCTCACGTACGACACGCTGGCGATTTTTAAAATCGTGAAGCGCGAATTCGTATGGATCAACGCCGGTTATCTTGCAATCCTTGCCGGAATTGCCTTCATCCTGTCGCTGCGCGTCTCGTCTACGGCTGAAAACCTGGCGATTTCTGAGGTTGCGATTAAGGAGCAGAATAAAAAACTGTCGCAGCTGATTGCGAGCATCAGGGAATCAATAGCAGAGCTTACCGTTTTTTCACACACCATACGCAACACCGGGGAGAAGCTTCAGGACACCATGCGTGACCAGGGGACCAGCCTTGAAGAGACCTCGGCAGCAATAGAAGAGGTAACCGCATCGGTAAAAAACATATCCGAAAACGCACTGGAGCAGGATGAAAAGGTCCAGACGAACAGGAAATATTTCATTGAGTATATCGATTCCCTGACAAAAGTTACCACTGCCGCGAAAAACGCAGTAAAAATTAGTTACGAGAGCATGGGGTTCACCGACGTCAGTAAAAAGAGGCTCGGTGAAATCGTGACCGGCATGAACACCATAAAGAAGTCGTCGGGTTCGATCCGCGAGATCACCGAGATCATGAACGACATCGCCGAGCAGACGAACCTCCTCTCCCTCAATGCGGCTATCGAGGCGGCCCGCGCCGGCCAATATGGGAGGGGCTTTGCTGTCGTGGCTGAAGAGATCGGCAAGCTCGCGGACCGTTCGATCCAGCAGGCGAAACTGATACAGAACATCGTTAACGATACCCTGAGCGACATCGACAGTGAGGTCGACGTTATCATGCGCTCGTCCCAGGCGATTTCAGATGTTGAGCAGGCTGTCGGCAGGGTGGGGGGTGCGATCGATGTGATCCTCGATCTGTGCGTGGCCCAGGTGGAGCTCTCTGAAAACATACGGTTGAATCAGGAGATTATATCAAATGGTTCGAGCGCAATTTCGCAAGCAACCGGGGAACAGAGCCTCACCATCGACGAGATCATGAAGTCCCTTGAACATCTGAACCATATCATGGGGAACGTCATTGAGGAGGGGGGCATACTCACCAGATCCCTTGATACGATTCACGACCGTATCAATTCGTTGAAGCAATCGATACAGTAAGGACGTTTTTTGTTTGTAGCGGACTAGTGAATAGGCAGGGAATGACATTTTTTTTATATGATATAATATTAAACAAAGTGTCGATTATTGCAATGTAGATACATCCTTGTGAAATAAAGACGCTTGGCATTAAATTCTCGATATCGGGATTCCAGGAAAAACGAATGAAGAGATTGTTCGATCGGATTAATTCTATATCTGTCAAGGTAATTATAATCTATCTTGCACTAGCTATTGTTAATATCGCCTTTTTTACTTCGATTGTTTTTGAAAATCAGGTTGATCTTATCACCGAAAATTCAAGGCTTCAGGTCGAAAAAATCGTATCCTCAATTATATCCTCTCTGAAAAAATTTACCAATGAGAACAGGAACAGCCCCCTTTTTAACACCAATGATGGGAATGGAGTAATACAGCAATTCGATAACCTGATTACACCGATTGTAAAGGATTATGTGATTTTTTCAGAACAGGGGGCTATCGTTAAAAAATCAGGGAATGGCGAAATTATCAAGTCGTCATATATCCAGGACGGTATGAAGGCTGTTGCTAACCAGGATTTTACCGGTAGAGAATATTATGTTAAAATTGATGAAAAAAATTTCCGGATGAATTTTTATATTCCTTTAAAAGAATACAAGTTCGAAAATGCTATTCTGTATATATCCTACGATATAAAAAATTTAAACAATATTAGACACGACCTGTATGCACAGGTTTTGTATATACTAATTGTCACCGTGGTGTTCCACTTCGCTTTCGCGCTGATCCTTTTTAAGATAATCATACGCCCGGTTCATTCATTAAGCGAGGGGAGCAAAAAATTGGCAGGGGGGGATTTGCATCATCGGGTAATCATGGACCGGAAGGATGAATTCGGCCAACTTGCCCAGGTCTTCAACCTCATGGTTGATTCGATACAGGAAAAGGTTGAGACCCTCGAGGCCAAGACGGAAGAGATGGAAGTCATCAATGTAATTGTGAATGAATCCAACAAACGTCTGGAAGATGCGAAGCGTATAGCCGATAGAGACATGGAAATGGCAATTAATGTACAGTACAGATTTTTTATGAGCCAATCCCCTTCAACAAATCTGTGGGATACTGCCTTTGTGTTCAGACCGGCAAGCGGGGTTTCCGGGGATCTTTATGATTTTTATCTGGTTGATGGGGAGTTGCAAGGGCTTTCACTCTTTGATGTTTCAGGCCATGGTATAGCTTCAGGTCTTATAACCATGCTGGCCAAGGCAATTGCATTCAGGCATTTTAACGATATGCAGCACGCCGGACTTCATGAGATCATGATGAAAATCAACAAGGAACTCATTGACCAAATAAACAATGTTGATAACTATCTGACTGGTATAATCCTGAGGCTTGATAATGAAAACAACATGATTCATTATGTAAACGCCGGTCACCCCGATCTGCTCATGCGAAAATACAAAACGGGAGAGGTTTTTTCTGTCGGTGATGAAATTGAAGATTACAGGGGGAATTTCCTCGGTATTGAGATACTCGCGCGGGATTACCGGCAGATCAAGGTAGAAGTTGAAAGCGGTGATGCGGTGATCCTCTATTCGGATTGTTTTTTTGATG
>JBFZEZ010000212.1:0-7935 GCA_041306585.1 Spirochaetota bacterium
TGTGCTGTAAATGGCCCGCTGAAAAATATCCTGCCCGTTCCAGTTGGTGCCGAACAGGTGCTCGAATGAGACCGGGACGCGGCTGTCTGTTATAAGCTCATCCCAGCCATTCCCCCATAAGCCCAACGCGGCCCCCAGGGCTATTATCGCGTAGATTATCACCACACACAATGCGGCCATGCCCGCCCTGTCGCGTTTAAATTTTCTGAAACCTTTTTTCCACAGCGAGTCGCTGCGCGTAGTATTTTTATTGGTGCGTATCATGATAATTTCCTCATGTTTCAAGGGTTATCCGCGGGTCAAACATTTTGTACAGTATGTCAATGATGCTTAAAATAATAATGTACAGTATTGCGGTCAGGCTGACGGAGGCTTTGAGCACCGGCAGGTCCCCTGTTGCGATCGCGTTAAATATGACTGAACCGATCCCGGGGATGCTGAAATAATTTTCAATTATAAGGCTCCCTCCTATAATCAAATAGGGGAGGGAAAACATGATCCTGGTTATGATGGGGACCATGCTATTTTTAAGAACATTTTTTTTGAGAAGGTCAATGGCGCTGCTGCCGAATGCCTTTGATGTGCGGACATGGTCGCGGGTGAATTCTTCGACAAAAACGGCACGGTAAAATCGGGTATTATATCCGACTGCCACAAATACATTTATCATTGTAGGCACGGTCACATGGAAGAGATAGTCACCTAACCCGAAAACTTCCCAACCTGATACCGGGAAAAAATTAAGTCCGATGCTTGAGCAGAGCAAATTTTGGAAGACAATTGCAACAATGATATAGCTGATGCTCATCCCTATTACCGCACCGCTCATTATCATTTTGTCAACCATCTTCCCGCGATTATATGCGGCCCACAGGGCAAGCGCAATTCCCAAAAGGTTGCCGATGACAAACCCCGGTAGCTCGACCGCCAGAGAAACGGGGACAGCGTTGATGAACATGGTCGTCACCTTCTCACCGGATGAATCAGAATTGCCGAAATTCAGGGTGAGTGTTTCTTTCACATATTCAGCATAGCGCGCGATCAGAGAACGATCGTACCCGAGCTGGTGCCGGATTTCGGCTATTCTTTGCGGGGTGGCGCTTTTCCCGGCAAGTTCATATGTTTTATCGGGGGCAAAGTAGACCATGAGTAAGAAAGAAATCATGGTAACCCCGATAATAAGGGGGATGCCATATAACAGTTTTCTGAGGCAATATTGAAGGGTGTCCATTTATTTTACTACATCAATGAATTTTAAAGTATTTATTATATTAATTGTCGGGAACATTATCGTGTTTTTATGCCAAAAGTGCATATGGACCCGGGAAAATCCTGCAATGACAACGCAATCATCAACTATGATCCGGTTCATTTTTTTATATAACTCTGTACGTACCGGGCCGGGGAGCATGACAGCGGCCTGCTCGTACATTTTATCAAATTCGGGATTTTTATAGTTAGTGCTGTTCGATCCCGGGGATTCATTTGGTCCGTAGAACAGCTGCAGCAGATTTTCACTGTCCGGATAGTCCAGGCCCCACGCCAGTGGGAAAAATACAAGCTGTTTCTCCTTGATGCCGGTGATGAAATCCCCGAAATTTGCAAACACGCGATATTTTATTTTTTCAGAAGGATATCCGATTTTCTTTAACCATCCGCGGAATTGTTCAAAAAATTGCTTATCCTTCATGGTCGCTACAGAACTGTATTCTAGTACGGGGAGATTTGATGGGGTGAAACCTGCATCTTTGAGCAGTTTTTTCGCTGCGGCAATATCATGAACAATTGAATCGTTTGGGAGGTCTCCATACCCTTCAAGCCCCGGCTGTATCACTCCCGGAAATGCTTCGCCAAGCCCGAAGTAAAAACGTTTTATACGTTCGGGCCAGTTGAATGCCTTGCGGATAGCACATCGTAGGGCCTTGTTTTTTTTGTTTTTTTCAGGATCTGAAGATTGGCCGAAATTCGGGTCTTCCATATTGAAGGCGGAATACACCAAACCGAAATCGAGTTCGTCGCGGACATAGCAGTCTTTTTCGTACTCCGGCTTGAGTTTATAGGGTTTTTGTTTTGAGAGCAAAACGTTGTCGACTTGTATAATGGGAATCACTGTGTTTTGGATCTCTGTGCCTTTGTTAAATGAATTCCATCGGGAATTCTCCTCTTCAATAAAACGGACGACAATTTTATCAACTATAGGAAGTTTTTTTCCATGGATCGATTTAAGGCCATATGAACCGTGAATTGCCTCATTATATCCTTCATCATAGATGTCGCATATTTCGTTGCGGTAGTGGGGATTTCTAATCAAAACTATTTTTTTCGGGTTAAATGAACCCATATAATAGGGACCTGAGCCCACGGGGTGGACCGAGAACTCCTTGCCGTATTTTTCAACTGCTTCCCTGGGGACTACCCCCGCAAACCCCATGGTTAGCGTGTGAACAAATTGGGGGAAGGGTTTAGTAAGGATTATTTGTATTGTATATGGATCGAGCGCCTTTAAGCCGGCAACATCTTTGTTGTAATCGGCGCCATTTTTTTTCCAATCTTCAAAACCGGCGATTTTTCCATGCCATACCCAATTTCCCTGTGATCGATTTTTGGGGTCAAAATGGCGTTTCATGGAATAAATGAAATCATGCACGGTCACTTCGCGTCCCTTTCCATCTGGAAATGCGGGGTCATCAATGAATTTCACCCCTTTTTTTATTTTTATTGTGTAAACCAGGCCGTCAGGACTGATAAAGGGCATGTGTTCGGCAAGTCCGCATTTAAGTTCATAAGGGAACTTCAGATATTTATAATCGTATAAAATATCGTAGACTGTTGTGACAATCAGGTTTGAATAGCGCGTTGATGATTGGATGGGGTCCAGGGTGGTAGGTGAGCCCCGTTCTGAATAAAATACAACCTTGGAATTAGGATCAATTTGTTCCTCCTGTTTTGAGCAGGAGGATGTTATTCCTGAAGCAAAAAAGAGTATCAAAAAAATTATGGGAAATTTTATATATAATGAAGTAAGCAATTTTATCGAACCTCAAAAAAAAATTATCCGCAAACGGTGTTTTCTGTATGACTTTATAAATTCATATTATTCACAGTCAAGTCATTTTATCCATATTGTTCATTTTGGAAACAGGCAGCAGTTTAAATTAATAGGTATCTTATAATATAACATGTTTAATTCTCTCCCGTTTCAGAAAACACCTTTTTTCAAAGTATAAATCTTGACTTCCAGCTATATTTACAAATATCTGTATATTTGATGTTTAAGGAGATGTATATGTTGCCAATTGTTGATTATGGAGACATCGTTCTCGTGGTGCCGAAGATCAATGCCGTAGGCGGTCTGTCTGACGACTCTGAAAAGTTCGGATTTGAAGTATTCATGACTGGAATGCATGACGCTTTTTTTGTCGAATTTTCCACGAAAGAAGAGGCGGAGGAGGCCCGTGAAAAGCTCGTTGCCGTAATCGCCCATTACTATTACGTGAAGGAATTCGGCCCTGAATTTGATTTGGACGCATTCGAGGATGACTTTGAAGAGGAATGTTCCGCTACAGAGGATACCGGCGAGGATGACGAGAGCGGAGATCGTCATTGAAAAAGGGCGTTTGATAGACCAGTATTTTTTTTTAAAAAGGTTTCAGCATGATTAAGAATAATATTGAACTGTTACTCAGGGGGATTGTGGAAGTAATCCCTGCCGATGATTTTAAAAAAAAGCTTGAAAAGTCTGAAAAAGAAAACAAGCCGCTGATAATCAAAGCCGGTTTTGATCCGACAGCCCCTGATATTCATCTCGGTCATACAGTCCTCCTTCGTAAAATGAAACATTTTCAGGATATGGGCCATACCGTAGTGTTCCTGATCGGTGATTTCACGGGGATGATCGGAGATCCGACCGGAAAATCTGAAACCCGTAAACGCCTGACCAGGGAACAGGTTATGGAGAACGCGGATACATATAAAAAACAGGTATTCAAGATCCTTGATAAAGATAAAACCATTGTGGATTTCAATTCCCGATGGTGCTCACCGATGAATTTTTCTGATGTCCTCGAACTCACCGCGCGATATAATGTAGCCCGCATGCTCGAGCGAGATGATTTTTCAAATCGCTACAAAGGGGGCCAGCCCATTTCGATCCTCGAGTTCATGTATCCCCTCGTACAGGGATACGATTCGGTGGCCCTCAAGGCTGACGTGGAACTCGGGGGCACCGACCAGAAATTCAACCTCCTTGTCGGCCGTGACCTTCAGAAAGAATACGGCCAGGAGCCGCAGGTAATAATGACAGTCCCTCTTCTTGTGGGGCTTGACGGGACACAGAAAATGAGCAAGTCCCTCAATAATTACATAGGCATCAATGAATCCCCCAGGGATATATTCGGCAAGGTGATGTCGATATCCGATGAGCTCATGTTTCTCTACTTTGAACTTGTTACCGATGTTCCCGTTGATGAGATAAAAAAATTCCGTGAGGGTATTCCCGACGGAACTGTTCATCCGCGCAATGTCAAAGTGCGCCTTGCCAAGGAGATCTGCGCCCAGTTCTACGATTCTGAAACTGCGGACAAGGCGGAGGCGGAGTTTAATAAGATTTTTGTTCGAAAGGACCTCCCGGACGAGGTCCCTGAGTTCGTGATTCCTGAGGATAAAAAGGTGAGCGGTAAAATATGGATGGTTCAGGTATTGGTGCTGGCCGGTATGGCCTCGTCAAATGGCGAGGGGCGCAGGCTCATCAAAGGCGGCGGAGTTTATCTGAACAACGAAAAGATTACCGATGAAGATTTCGAAGTCTCTTTTCCTGTTGAAGGGATTCTAAAAGTCGGAAAAAGAAGGTTTGTGAAAATAATTGGATAGATAGTATAACGTGCTTTATGGTAAAATAAAAAAATTAATGCAAATTTTAAACAGATTTGCTGATATGATAAAAATAATGTAACATAGATGGAACATACATGTCAAACGATGATGATATAAAGGTTATAGATCAGGTACTGGAAGGAGACATCGAATCTTTTTCCGCGATTATTGGGAAGTATCAGGATATGGTATTCAGATATGTGTATAACCAGTTGAATAATTATGACGAAGCACTTGATGTGACTCAGGAGATTTTTATAATGGCCATCGAAGCACTCGCCTCTTTCAGACGTGAAGCCAAATTCTCAACATGGCTTTACAGTATAATGGTTAATTACTGCAAGAACTATCGGAAAAAGAACAGACGCTACAATATGGTCTCCATGAATGTTTCCAGGGGTGAAGATGAATACGAGATGCAGCTTCCTGATACGCGTGAAAATCCGGAGGCTGATGTTGTCAATGCCGATTCCCTCAGGATTGTCAAGGAAGAGATAGCTGAACTCCCCGATGATTACCGCGAAATTGTTTTAATGCGTGATATTGAAGGGCTTTCCTATAACGAAATATCCGACATTCTCGGTATAAAGCTTTCAAACGTGAAGGTCAGGATTCATCGGGGGAGGGAACTCCTTAAAAACAGGCTTCATGCGAGGGGTTTAATATGAAAGGGGAACATGTCCCATTTGAGAAAATCTGCGAGCTCTACGATGGTGAAATTCCAAATGCTGAAGAGCGTGAAGCGCTTATGGATCACATAAAGGGGTGCCCGGAATGTTCTGAATCATACAACAAGATGCAGGGTATGATGAGTCTTTTGTGCTCGTGTAAATGCGGCATTTCACATATGCAGTATTTCAAAAGTGAAACGTTGATAAAAATCAAGTCCAGGAAAAGGCAAAAATTATTCTTCAAGGCCCTCCCGGCCATGGCCGCTGCCATCCTGATTTTTGTCGGTATAGGCATTGTAAGTTCGGTTTTTATGTCAACTGATGAAACCACCGCCCTTTCTGATTCCAGAATGCAGCCCTCAATGAACGATTCCGAAGAAGTTATCAATATTATCCGCAAGAATAACGCACGGATAGTCAATGTTTCAGATATTTTTGTGGAGGGGGAGGTCAGCCGTGCGAGCTTTAACCGACTCCGCAGGGACCTTGGTTTCAGAAAGGTCGCATATCGTTTGATCGAAAATAATACTGACGCAGGAACGGATAACAAGTGGCTTCAGAATATCGAGGAAGTTGGTTCAAGCAACATTGTTAATCCTGATATACCGTCTGCAGGATCCTTTAAAGCAGGGAAGGACGTTATTCGCTTCAGGGTTTTCCGCTAGATTTCTTTTTTTCCAGGGTCTTAAGATATTCAGCGATTGGTAATTTCTTCTTTACTGCCATTATCATAAATTTGTATAAATTCTTCTGTAGTCATGATGAATCCGCCGCACACACCTTGTGATGAATAAAGGGATGCGTTGTGGAACACCTCGTCATAATCGGCCTGTGCGTCTTCTATGTGGATCACCTCGAAACCCCGGTCCGAGGCATCGCGTGCCGATGACTCCACGCATTGACTCGTGGCGAGCCCGGTAAATACGAGTTTCCCGATATCATGTTCGCGCAATATGCTGTCAATGCTGCTTGAAGAGAATGGGCTGAATGTGGTTTTTGATATCACGATATCATCCCTGACCGGTTTGATTTCCTCTACGAAATCAGCCATCGGATCGTCTTCCATCGGATAAATCGCATCATAGCCCATGGTTTTCCCGATATCGTATGTCTTCCTGAAGAAACGGTGTAAATCGCTCCGATCGGTCCTGGCGGAGCAGAGTTTTACATGCAGTATGGGCATGGACCTGCCCGTGAAGAATTGCTTCAGCTTCATGATGTTCGGGATTACGATGTCATTGCAACGGTTGACGATATATTCGAGGCATCCGGTATGGATACTTTCGAAATACTGATAATACGATGAATTCCGATGCAAATAATACTTCTGCATATCTATGATTACAAGCGCCGTTTTTGCCAAGTTTCAGAAACCTCTCCAGCCTATTTTTTATCCTTATGATAGATCATCTCAATTGTCTTGCGGAATTCATTATAAAAATCATTGAGCTTATCATTTTTTCTGAGAGTACGGAATGCGGGTTTCTTCCCATTCTGGATTTCCTTGAGGTACCGCATCATGACATGGATCGGGCCTGAAATTCTATGGGATATGAAGATGAAGATTCCGAATATCATGACTGTTTGCACTATGGTCATGAGGATAATGACATAAAAAAATATTCTGCTGTTTTCGGTGATAATGGCGCTGTTTCGTGTTATTTTTGTAAGTCTGCCGATATTGTCCTGGAAGGTTTTGACCCCATTCTTGATTGTCGGGTTATTGGAATACTGCAATGCCGGTGTTGTGAGGAATAATTCGATCATCTTATCCTGATTTTCAACGATTCCATGAATATGACGGTTGTTGAGGACAACCATTTTATTTGTTATATCAGCGTAATAGAGTAGAATGGAGCAAATTGCAAGGAGCGTGATAAGCGGAAATATAATTGCATTGACCGAAATACCGAGTTGAAATTTTTTATCAATAATATATTTTTTTCTTGTCAAACCCATAAAAATAACCTCTTATACTCATAATATAATTGCATGTAATCATTAAAAATTGATTTAGTCAATAATAATAATTGTTGTGACTTATAGTAATTATTATTTTCAGTGAGTAAGATGATATTCAAAGGTAATGTATGGACTACGTGAGTATAATAACAACCCTGCTGGCCTCAATAATGCTTGTATCTTCATCGGTTTTTGTTATGGTCAAAGATTGGAGGGACCAGGTACACAGGTATTACCTGTTTTACTCAACAAGCGGATTGGGGATCGTTTTTACAATGTGTCTGACCTATTCATTCCCCAATAGCGAGTATCTGACTCAAATCAATCGACTAACCCAGATGTTTACCCTTTTTTTCTTTGCCGGAGTATTACTCATGGCACTCGTTTTTCCCAAGAGGGAGAAAAAATATCCTCTCTCTAGGTCCCTTCT